>CAMJQX010000076.1 GCA_946408145.1 uncultured Clostridia bacterium | reverse complement strand
CCGCCGACGGAGTAGGTGACGGTGGAGTTCTCCTTGACGCGCCAGTCGGCCACGTCCAGATACTTGTTGACCGTGTCCTTGTAGTCCAGATAGGTGGACTTCATGTTGCGCATTTTCTCGCGCTGCTTGCGGTAGAGGATATAGGCCTTGGCGACCGTCTCATAGCCGCCGCGGGACAGAACTGCCTCGACGCTGTCCTGAATGTCTTCGACGGCGACCTTGCCGTCCTTGATCTTGGGCAGGAAGTCGGCGGAGACCTTCAGCGCCAGAAAATCGATCACGCTGTCGTTATACTCGGTGTTCGTGGCCTGAAACGCCTTTTTGATCGCCTCTGCGATCTTGCTGATATCAAAATCGACGACCTTGCCGTCACGTTTGCTTACCTGATACATTTCTCTCTTTCTCCTTTCATATTCCCCTCACATGGGTCGGGACGAACGCGCATGCTTCCTCCGCGAAGGCGCGCATCTCATCCTCTCCGAAGGCGTCCAGCCCGGACGCGCTCAGGATCTCGCCGGAGGAGCGGTACTGCTGCAGATACCAGTCTGCCGCGCCCTCGATCCAGCGGGCGGCGTCCATCAGACTCTCCCGCGTGTGAAGGCCCCTGACCACCGTCGTGCGGAACTCATAGGCGACTCTGCCCTCCATCAGCAGAGCGCGCGAGCGGTCGATGGCGGTCAGATCCAGCGCGCGGAGCCCCGCCGTCTCGGCGTATCTGTCCGGCGCGTTCTTGACGTCCATCGCAACATAGTCCACAAGCCCCTCGTCGATGACGGCGGCGAGGCGATCCGGGAAGCTGCCGTTGGTGTCGAGCTTCACGAGATAGCCCAACTCACGGATCTTCCGCAGAAGCTCGGGCAGGTCGGCGTGGAGCATCGGCTCCCCTCCCGTGATCGCGACGCCGTCGAGCACGCCCTGACGCTTCCGCAGGAAGCTGAGCAGCTCTTCCTCCGCGATCGGCTGCCCGAAGCGCTCCGGAAGCACCAGAGACGCGTTCTGACAGAAGGGACAGCGGAAGTTGCAGCCCGCCGTAAAAACGGTGCAGGCGACCTTTCCGGGAAAGTCGAGCAGGGTCAATTTTTGCAGACCGGCAATGCGCATGCTTGTCCTCCAGCATTATTTTCGTGAGCTATGATAGCGCCTGATCTGGCACTTGTCAAGAGCTAAAAACACAAAATATTGAATCTTAATCGCCTTGTAACCGCTTTGACCCCAAAATCTTGTGTTGTTTTAAAATTTGTAGCTTTCTGTCAGAGAGCCTTTACCTGTGCCGAAAAGCGTCACAAAAAGGCCGGGGAATCTTAAAACTTCTGAAGATTCTTGCTGTTGACGCTCCGGCATGGTAAAATAGTGACTGTTGAAATGAACACAATATCTTGTGGCTGTCATAGACGGAGGATACCATGAGCAAAGGTTTAGACTCGATCGAAAACGCAAAACAGGTCCTGCAGGAGGTCGGCAAGGTCATCGTCGGGAAGAACGAGACGATGGTCAAAGTGCTGCTGGCCATCGTGGCCGGCGGGCACATCCTGATGGAGGATATCCCGGGCGTCGGCAAGACGACGCTCGCGGTCTCGCTCTCCCGCGCGCTGGGTCTGGACTACAACCGCGTGCAGTTCACGCCGGACGTGCTGCCCTCCGATATCACGGGCTACTCGATCTATGACAAGAATACCGGCGAGATGCGCTATCAGCAGGGCGCCGTCCTCTGCAACCTCTTCCTCGCCGACGAGCTCAACCGCGCCACCTCCCGCACGCAGTCGGCGCTGCTGCAGGCCATGGAGGAGGGCGAGGTCACGGTCGACGGCAGGACTTACCCTGTCCCCCAGCCCTTCATCGTGATCGCGACGCAGAACCCCACCGGCGCAAAGGGCACGCAGATGCTGCCCGATTCGCAGATGGATCGCTTCATGCTGCGCGTCTCGATGGGCTACCCCGCGCACGAGGACGAGATCGAGATGGTGCGCAGGCGCCAGAACGGCGTCAGCCCGGAGAGCGTCCGGCAGGTGGTGAGCCGTCAGGAACTGCTGGATATCCGCAGTGCCGCGGACGCCGTCTATATCAAGGACGAGATGATCGAGTACATCGTCACGCTCTGTGAAAAAACGCGCGGGGATCCGCGCATCGTACAGGGCGCGAGCCCGCGCGCTTCGCTTGCCCTGACCGCGCTGAGCAAGGCCACGGCCTGGATCCAGGGGCGCGATTACGTATTGCCGAGGGATGTGCGCTTTGTCTTTCACGACTGCATCGAGCACCGACTGATCTGGCCGCAGGAGATCACTTCCGCCGGGGAAAAGGATGAGGTCCTCGAGCATCTCTTTGAGTCCGTAAAGCCTCCGGTCATCAAGTGATATGCCGACGCCTGCCTTTCTTCTCTATCTGCTTGCGGTCGCAGCCGCCTGGCTGCTGCGCCTGAGCTATCTCGGCTGGTTCGGGCCCTATTTCCTCCTCTGCGTGATCGTTGTCCCGCTCTTTCTTTCGCTGCTTTCGCTTCCGGCCATGCTCTCCCTCAAGGCCGAGCCCATGCTGAAGAAGACTGCGATCAG
The DNA here is from genome assembly GCA_946408145.1 of uncultured Clostridia bacterium. The sequence goes on along the minus strand of CAMJQX010000076.1, from coordinate 4,890 downwards.
GGGCAGCGAGGAATACTTCGTCGTGGCCTTGACGCTCTCCCCTCTCCTGCCCCCATGCAGGGTGATCGTGACGGCTGAGATCAAAAACCGCTTTACGGGCGAAGTGCGGCGCGGCAAGCTCGACTCTGCGGATCCCGCTGCGGAACCGCTCGCCTTCCGCCTGCCGACCGCCGTGTGCGGTCAGCTCTGCTGTCGGGTCCTGCGTATCGAATGCCGGGATCTCCTGGGCTTGTTCCGCATCCGCCGGCGGCTTCCGGAGCAGGCGGTATGCACCGTGCTCCCCTCCCCTGCCGCACCGGACGCCGCGCCGGATCTGGACGTTGCGCTCGAATCGGCGCCGATCCTCAAGCCAAAGTACGGCGGCGGCTTTTCCGAGGAGCACGAGCTGCGTGAGTACCGCGCGGGCGACAGCGTCAACACGATCCACTGGAAGCTCAGCAGCAAGATGGACGAGCTGATCGTGCGCGAAGCGCTCGCGCGCGAAAACGATCAGATCTTCCTGGTGCTCTCGCGCGTCGGCGCCGCGGACCGCGGCCTGGAGGTCCTGCGCTGGCTCTCCTGCGAGCTGTGCAGGCGCGAGCTTCCACATTATATTATCGCCGAGGGCATCTATCACGTCGGCAATGAAAGCGAGACGACGGAGGCGCTCTGCTCGCTGCTCGCGGCGCCGCTCTCCGAAACCCCGCGTTTTGACGCCTCGATGGCGCGCTGCGTATTCCGCATCGTGGAGGGGGAGGTGCTGCCGGGGTGAGGAAAACGTACAATCGCCTGTCCGTGCTTTTTCTTATGCTGCTCGGCGTCCTGCCGCAGATCGCGCTCACGGCGCAGAGCATGGACTGCGGTGTGGATGGATCCCTTTGGCTCTGGCTGCTGGGTGCCGCGCTGTGCCTTTGGGTCTGCGCCTGCTTCCGGCGCGGCCTTCTGATCGGGATACCGTGCTCGGCAGCGCTGCTGTATTTTGCATCGCGCTTCTTTGAACCCAACGCCGTCACGCAGCTTGACGATCTGATCGACCGCTTCAGCGGCGCCTATTATACGGTCTTCCTGTACAGGGGAAGCGAATACGAGTATCTTCGCGCTGCGGAGGATCACAGTTTTCTTCTGCTGCTGATCGCCTTTCTGCTGATGGCCTATCTCTCCTCCGCGCTGACCTCGAGCGGCGGCAGGCGCTTCATGTGTCTGCTCGGCAGCGTTCCCCTGCCCGCCGCCTGTCTTGCCGTCAACGGCAGGCCCTCCTACGCCCCCGTCATCGCCCTGCTGCTCTTCTGGGCCCTTGTGCTCGCCGCCGGGAACTACGGGGAAAACAGCGGCTCCGGCAAGACTGTTTTCTGCCTGACGCTGCCGGTCCTGCTCCTGCTGGCCGTGCTGCTCCTGGCCAGTCACCCGGAGGCGTATGACTACAACGAAAGCAAACTCGACTTATCCGAGAAGCTTGAATGGCTCGACAAATACTTCGACCGGTGGTTTACGCAGAGCGAAAGCGATACCGGCTTCGGCGCGCCCGTCACGATCGAGGCGGAGCCTGAGGGCGATCCGGACGCGAGGGACGCGCTGATCTGGGAATCGGACGCGGGCGGTATGGATCTGACGCAGGCCTATGACCGGCAGATGCTTGAAAAACGCTTTTTCAGCGTCCGCTCGGACGAGAGCGGGCTGCTGTATCTGCGCGCCGTCTCCTATGGCGACTATCTCGGCACCGGCTGGTCATCCGCCCCGGAAGCGCCGTGCTCGTCGCTCTCCTTTGCCGCAGATGCGCTGCGGTCCGTCGGCCGGGAGCGCAGCCTCACGATCCGCATGGCAGAAAAGCTGCGTTACGCGATCGTGCCCTATTACACTGCGCTGAGCGACACAGACGACGCGGGCATCCCCGGCGACTGGCAGCCAGAGCGGGTGGTTTATTACGCCCCGAGCGGCAACTTTGATTTGCTAAGCTGCGGCGCGGAGGAAGAAGCGGCCTACGGCAGCTTTGCACACACGGTCTATACCCGTCTGCCGGAGAGCACCCGCTCCGCGATGCTCTCGCTCGCCGCGCAGGCCGGACTTGATCCCGCCTCCCCGGCGCTGATCGATGAGGTCGCCGCCTACATCCGCGGCGCGGGCGAGTACGATATCGAGACGCCGCCCTATCTCAGCGACGATTACGCCGTCTGCTTCCTGACACAGGCGCACCGCGGCTACTGCGTCCACTTCGCAACGGCGGCGGTTGCCATGTACCGCGCGCTGGGCGTCCCGGCGAGGATCACCGAGGGCTTTCTCGTGAATGCGCAGCGGGGGCGCTTCGTGGACGTCAAAGGGGCGCAGGCCCACGCCTGGGCGGAGATCTATCGGGACGGGCTTGGCTGGCTCCCGGTGGAAGTGACTGGAAGGGGCGGGCTCGACCCGCTGCCCGAAGAGAGCGCCGATCCGTTCATGACGCCGACACCCGGGGACGCGCCCGCGGAGACGGCTGTCCCGCAGATCGAATTCCGCGAGGAGGCCGAAAACCCGGCTCCCCTGCCGGTCGGCGTGCTGCAGAGCCCGCCGGAGCCGGAGCGTGCGCAGGACGGGACCGCCGTCCGAAAAGCCCTGCTGACGGCCTTGTGCCTCGCGCTGCTGCTCTCCGCGCTGCCCGTATGGCGCCGGATCTGCCGCGCCGTCTGGCGCAGACGCATGGAAGCCGAGGATCCGAACCGGGCCGCTGTGGCGATCTGGAAGCGTTCTCGGTGCGCCGCGCGCTTCGGCGGCTCTGTGCCCGCGGAGATCGAAAACTGCGCGGAGAAGGCCTGTTTCAGCGCAAAGGGAGTAACAGCGGAGGAGCGGGACGCGAGCCGTACGCTGTTGGAGAGACAGGTCGCTGCGCTCTACCCGGGCCTGCCGCTCCGGAAACGGCTCCTGTTCCGCTGTTTCTTCGGCCTTAAATGAAACACGGGATGCACGAATATGCATCCCGTGTTTCATTTGCTGCTTTTCTGCTTTTCGATGCGGATGATCACCGTGGCCTCCTGCGAGAGATTGCCCTCGCTGTCCACGGCCTTGTAGCCGAAGTAGTCGCGCCCGCGCTTGTTCTCGCGCGGGGTATAGACGAAGCAGCCGTTTTCCTCCAGCTCGATGCTGCCCTTGACCGGGTCGGTTGTGATGCTGTAGGAGACCACGTCGCCGTCCGGATCGAAGGCTTTGAGCCTGCCGCCGACCGAGACGTTCCGATAGGTGCGCAGCTCCAGGTTTTCCGCCGCAGGCGCGCTCCCCTCCGCGCTGGAGCGCACGCCGCCCGCCAGCATGCACATGCCCAGCAGCAGCGCGAGCATGGTTTTTCTCTTTCTCATGGCCGATACCTCCCTTTTGAAGTCATCGTTAGTTTGTACCGGGAGCCATGCATTATGCAATTGCCTGTGGATTTTCCCGCTTTCCTGTGATAGAATACAGACACAGCAAAAATGAGAGGCAGGTTTACCCTATGCAGATGACAGCAGCCGCGCTGTGGCTCAACAGCAGCTTTGCGGGCTTTGATGAAGCCGTAACCGTTTTCATACACAAGCTGTATGACGTCGGCCACGTTTTCTTTACCCCGTTTATGGAGATCGTTTCCGTTCTCGGAAAGGGCGGCATCTTCCTGATCCTTCTGTCGCTCGCGCTCACCTTCTTCAAAAAGACCCGCCGCTATGGGACGGCCATGTGCATCGGCCTCGCCATCGCCTTTGCCTTCGTCAATCTCTATCTGAAGGTCGTGATCGCCCGCCCGCGGCCGTATCTGGACGAGAGCTCTGTTTTCTATCAGTTCTGGACGATGGTCGGGCAGCATACGGAGAGCGACAAGAGTTTCCCCTCCGGGCATACGAACGCCGCATTTGCCACGATGATACCGCTCTTTATTCTCGGGAAAAAGCGCTGGAGCTGGGTCGCGCTGGCCTTTGCGATCCTGATGGGCGTCTCGCGCATCTATCTGTGCGTGCACTACCCGACCGACGTGATCGGCGGCGCGATCACCGGCACGCTCGGCGGCATCCTCGGCGTGCTGATCGCCTCGCGCCTGCCAAAAAAATGGTACGAATGGGATCTGCTGCGCAAAAAAGGGAGACATGAGAATGTTCGGGCTCGGTAAAATGAAATTCCGCGGCGTCGATAAGAAGACGATCTCCGATCAGGAACACATAGACGACTACAACAGCGCGGAGGAGATCGGCCGCGTCCGCCTCGGCAGGCTTTGCCTGTATTATCGCGATCTGGGGCGGAAGTACTATGTGCCCTATGAATACATCGACCGGCGCTTCACGCGCGTCAGCGTCGTCGAGCCGGACGACAGCCCCGCCTATTTCTACTACCGCCTGATCCTCGTGCACGGAGAGAAGGAATTCGCAAACCTCATCTTCAACAAGGAGGAAGAGGTCGACAGGATCCACGAAAGGCTGCAGGAGATCCGGCCGGAGATCGAGAAGGGCTATATCCCCCCGGCCGATGGCAAGCGCAAGTATTTTGTGTAAAAAAGCGAATAAAAGCAAATAAGAAAAGAGGAAGGAGTTTTCCTTCCTCTTTTCGACATGTTTGAGCGCTTTACTTCAAAATGACTTTGTTGAAGTTCTTCTTGCCGCGCTTGAGCACGACGCCGGCCTTCAGTTCTTCGGCCGAGAAGACACGAGCGATGTCGGCGATCTTTTCGTCGTTCGCGGTCACGCCGCCCTGCTGGACATTGCGGCGGGCGTCGGACTTGGAGCTGCAGAGCCCGGTCTTGACGAGCAGGCTCATGATGTCGAGCGCGCCGTCCGTGAGATCGTCCGCGCTCAGCTCGGTCGTGGGCATGTCCTCGCTGCTGCCGCCGCCGGCGAAGAGCGCCTTCGCGGAGGCCTCGGCCTTTTTGGCCTCCTCCTCGCCGTGGACCATGGAGGTCAGCTCGTAGGCCAGGATCTCCTTGGCGCG
>CAMJQX010000075.1 GCA_946408145.1 uncultured Clostridia bacterium | reverse complement strand
TCATAGTGCTTGATCGTGCTGACCGTGGTGACCAGCCGCATGCAGGGCCGGAGACCGAGGCGGCCGCTCGTGTCGCCGTAGCCGTAGAGCAGCAGGCCGGGGCGCACCATGTCCAGCGCCATCTCCGGATAGCTGACCACCGCGCCGGAATTGGCGCAGTGCCGGATGGCAAAGCGCATCCCGCCGCGGCTCTCGACCGCCGCGACCACCTCGGTGAAGAGCTTGAACTGCGCGCGGGTATAGGCCTCGCAGTCCTCGCCCGGCTCGTCGGAGACGGCGAAATGCGTGTAGACGCCCTCGATCTCCAGGTTCGGCAGGGCGACGGTCTCCAGCAGGTTCTCCACACCCTTTTCAAAGTAGCTCCCCGCGCAGAGATAGCCCAGGCGGGACATGCCGGTGTCGAGCTTGATGTGGATCCTGAGCTTCCGGCCGAGCGCTCCCGCCGCCTCGGAATACTCCCGCGCCTTGGCCAGCGCGCTGACGGTCTGCGTGATGTGCCGGTCGAGCAGCGTTTCCGTATATTCCGGCGGCGTGTGGCCGAGGATCAGGATCGGCATTTCGATGCCGTTATCGCGCAGCTCCAGCGCCTCGTCCAGGCAGGAGACGGCGAGGTAGTCCGCCCCGGCCTCCTGCAGCAGCCGCGACACCGCGGCGGCGCCGTGGCCGTAGGCGTCGGCCTTGACCACGCCGAGGAAGCGGCAGCCCGCGGGCAGGCTCGCGCGGATGGCCTCGTAGTTATGGCGGATGTTGGGCAGGGAGATCTCCGCCCAGGTCCTCTTTTGCAGTTCGTTCATCTTGTCTCAGCTCCAATCGGAGATTTCACAGAATACGCGCACGCTCCCGTCGCTCTCGAGCTGCGCGCGCAGCGGGATCATGTCCCGGTCGAACCAGACCGCAGCGCTCAGATGGTCGTCGCAGATCAGGCGATAGACCCAAAGGCCGTCCTCCTCCCGATACGAGTCCATGTGCCCGTCCGTCAGGGTCTCGACCAGACGGGGGAGGGCGCTCATCGGCGTCAGCCCGTAGGCGTCCAGCGGCCCGAGATCGAGGATCAGCCCCTCGTAGACGAGGGCGGTGCTCCCGGTCTCCCGGCGGGCGGAGATCCCCTTGATCAGCTCCGGCGCGAGGACGCGGATCTCCTCGCCTGCGGGATCCTTCGCATAGGCGAGGGTGAAGTCGTCGCTCCGGTCGGGATACTCGGCGTGCACTTCGGCGGTGAAGGACAGCGTCTCCCGCGCGCCGAGGCTCTCGGAGAAGGCTTCAAAGCGGCTTCCGGCCGCGCCCGCTCCGCAGGCGCTCAGCAGCAGGGACAGCAGGATCAGTACGGGCAGCAGGCGTTTCTTCATGGTATCCTCCCTTGTTGGAATACCACAGCCTATGTGCCGCGCGTCCACAATATACTATTATATTCTTTCCGGCCGGATTCGTCAATTTTGTTCTGCGCCCGGCGGCGCAGCTCACCATTTTCCCGAAAAATACTTGGCATTTTTCCGTTCTTTCCCCCATTTTCGACTTTACTTGTGCAATTATTCTGATATAATGTAGGCGAGGACAAAAGGAGGAGGGAAAAGCATGGAGGAAGCCACCAGAAAATTTACCGCATTGGACAGCAAGGCCGAGATGAAGGAGATCCTGTCGTCCGTGTATAACTCCCTCATGGTGAAGGGCTACAACCCCATCAACCAGATCGTGGGCTATATTCTGTCGGAGGATCCCACCTACATCACGAACTACAACAACGCCCGCACGCTCATCACCCGCATCGACCGGGACGAGCTGCTGCAGGAGCTGCTGAGGACCTATCTGGCCAAATAAGAAGTGAAGACGACAAAAGCGCGGCAGATCCGAAAAACGGATCTGCCGCGCTTTTGTCGTGTTGTTCATCCCATCGTGACCAGGACCTCGACGACGCTGCCGGCGGGCTGTACCGGGATCAGATTCCCGTCCGCGGCCTTCCCGTCGACGAGCATCCGCCGCACGCCCTTCTGCACGCCGTCCGGGTTCTCCACCCGGATGCGGTACTCCGCCCCGCGGTAGCGGCGCACGACCGAGAAGCCCTTCACGTCCGCGGGGACGCAGGGGTCGATCGCAAGGCCGTCCAGGGTGGGCTTGACGCCGAGGATTGCCTGGCTCACGCTCAGGAAGGTCCAGGCCGCCGTGCCGGTCAGCCAGCTGTTCTTGCCCTCGCCGAAGCTCGGCGCGTCGCGGCCGGCGACCATCTGGCTGTAGACATAGGGCTCGGTGCGATGGATCTCGCTGATGTCCTCGATGAAGGCCGGGCAGGTGCGGCGGTAGACTTCAAAGGCGCGGTCACCGTGGCCCAGCTCCGTCTCGGCGCAGACGATCCAGGGGTTGTTGTGGCAGAAGATGCCGGCGTTCTCCTTGTAGCCGGGGGGATAGCTGGAGATCTCGCCGAGCTCCAGGTGATAGCGGGTGTAGGCGGGCTGCAGCAGGACGATGCCGTACTTCGTGTCCAGCCGCTCCTCCACGCTCCTGAGCGCGCGGGCGGCCTCGCCGCTCTCTTTGCCGATGCCGGCCATGACGCACATGCCCTGGGGCTCGATGAAGATCTGGCCCTCCTCGCATTCCCTTCCGCCGATCACGTGCCCGAAGGCGTCATAGGCGCGGCGGAACCATTCGCCGTCCCAGCCCGCGTCCAGCACGGTCTTTTCCATGTCGGCGATCGCCGCCTCCGCCTCGGCGGCCTCGGCGTCCAGCCCCAGATGACGGCAGATCGCCGCCCAGGCGCGGCCGTACTTGACGAACATGCCCGCGATGAACACGCTCTCGGCCACCGGCCCCTCGCTGGGCCCGGTGATCTGGAAGCTCTCGCCCGGGTGCTCGGAGAAGCAGTTGAGGTTCAGGCAGTCGTTCCAGTCGGCCCGGCCGATCAGCGGCAGGCCGTGGGGGCCGAGGTGGGTGCAGGTGTAGCGGAAGCTGCGGCGCAGATGCTCCAGCAGGGGCTGGGCGAGCTGCGGATCGTTGTCGAAGTCGCAGAGCTCGTCGAGGATGCTCCAGTCGCCGGTCTCGCGCAGGTAGGCGTCTGTGCCCGCGATGAGCCAGAGCGGGTCGTCGTTGAAGCCGCTGCCCACGGCGAGGTTGCCCTTCTTGGTCAGGGGCTGGTACTGGTGGTAGGCGCTGCCGTCGGGAAACTGCGTCGCCGCGATGTCGAGGATGCGCTGCCGCGCGCGCTCGGGGATCATGTGCACGAAGCCGAGCAGATCCTGGCAGGAGTCCCGGAAGCCCATGCCGCGGCCCATGCCGCTCTCGAAATAGCTCGCCGAGCGGCTCATGTTGAAGGTGACCATGCACTGATACTGGTTCCAGATGTTCACCATCCGGTCGAGCTTCGCTTCGCCGGTGGAGACCTGGAAGCCGCCGAGCAGCGCCGACCAGTGCCCGCGCAGCGCTTCGAGCGCCGCGTCGAAGGAGGCGGCGTCGGCATAGCGGGCCATCATGGCCTCGGCGCGGCTCTTGTTGACGACGCCGGGGGCCGTGAACTTCTCCGCGGCGGGGTTTTCTATGTAGCCCAGGCCGAAGAGGATCGTCTCCTCCGCGCCGGGGGCGAGAGGGAGATCGAACTGCTGCGCGGCGACGGGCTGCCAGCCGTGGGCAAGGCTCCCCGTGCAGCCGCCGCCGAACACGGCCTCGGGCCGGGCGGGGCTGCCGTAGACGCCGAGGAAGGCGTCCCGCGCGGTGTCGAAGGCGTCCGGTTGACGGTCGGCCCAGAAGACGGCGTAGTGATCGCGCCGCTCACGGTACTCGGTCTTGTGGTAGATCGCGGGGCCGACCACCTCCACCTCGCCGGTGGAGAAGTTGCGCTGGAAGTTGGAGGAGTCGTCCATGGCGTCCCAGAGACAGAACTCCACATAGGGGAACACGCGCAGCCGCTTGGCCGCGCCGCTCTCGTTGCGCAGCGTCAGGCGCATCAGCAGGCAGTTGTCCCCCTGCGGGACCAGCAGCTCCTGCCGCGCGAGCACGCCGTTCTTCCCGCCCTCGATGAGCGTGTAGCCCAGGCCGTGGCGGCACTCATAGCGGTCGAGCTCCGTCTGCGTCGGCTGCCAGCCGGGGTTCCAGACCGTCTCCCCGTCGCGGATATAGACGTGAAAGCCCTCCTGATCCAGCGGGGCGTTGTTGTAGCGGTAGCGGGTCAGGCGGCGGAGCCTGGCGTCGCGGTAAAAGCTGTAGCCGCCGGCGGTGTTGCTGAGGATGGTGAAAAACTCCTCGCTGCCGAGATAGTTGATCCAGGGCAGCGGCGTGCGGGGCGTGGTGATCACGTACTCCCGTCTTGCGTCGTCAAAACGGCCGTATTGCATTGGTTTTCCTCCTGACCGAAATCGTTTAAGTTCTGCTATCTCGTTTAGATTATCGCATCTTAAGCAAAAAAACAAGTGTTTTTTTCATTTTTTCAAAAGAAATTGCACGCCGCTGCTCGGGCGTATCTCAGCATCTTCCGGAAAGTCCTTTGGCTGTTACGTGATAATAACCAAAAAACAGGCTATTTCTCTGTGCAAAACCACCAAATATCGCAAAATTGCCAAAAAGCCCTTGCAAAACGCAGAAGAATCGGGTATCGTAAAGGCACGTAAACGTTTAAGGATGGAGGCGCCGCGTGTGATTTCGATGAAGGACATCGCACTGCGCTGCGGCGTCTCGGTAGCTACGGTCAGCAAGGCCCTCAACGGCCAGCAGGACATCGGGGAAGCGACGCGCGAACGGATCGTAAGCACCGCGCAGGAGCTCGGCTATACGGCCAACGCCGCGGCCCGCGCCCTGAAGACCAGCCGCAGCTACAACATCGGCGTCCTGTTCGTCGATCCCATGCACGGCGGTCTGGCGCATGATTTCTTCTCCTCGGTCCTCGACAGCATCCGGGTCGAGAGCGAGCGCTGCGGTTACGATATCACCTTCATCAACCGCAACATGGCCAATCGGCAGACCAGCTACCTGCAGCACTGCCTCTACCGCGGCGTCGACGGCGTCGTCATCGCCTCGGTGGATTTCAGCGACCCGATGGTGCTGGAGCTCGTGCGCTCCGATCTCCCGGTCGTGACCATCGACCACATGTTCAACGGGCGCATCGCCGTCATGTCCGACAATGTTTCCGGCATGGAGTCGCTTGTCCGCTATGCCGTGCAGAAGGGGCACAGAAGGCTGGCCCTGATCCACGGCGAGCGCACAACGGTCACGGAAAGCCGGCTCACGGGTTTTCACCGCGCCTGCCAGGCCAGCGGCATTCCCGTACCGGAGGCATATATAATAGAAGCGGCATTTCACGATACCTCCGGCTGCTATGAGGCCACGCGCAGGCTCCTGGCGCTGCCGGAGCGTCCCGACTGCATCTTTTTCCCGGACGACTTCTCGTATATCGGCGGCTACAACGCGATCCAGGAGGCCGGCCTCCGCATCCCGGAGGACATCTCCGCCGTCGGCTATGACGGCATCCGTCTGACGCAGGTCATCAACCCCCCGCTGACGACCTGGCGGCAGAATACGGAGGAGCTGGGCCGCGAGGCCGCGTCCCGTCTGATCGAGCTGATCGAACAGCCCAAGACCGCGCTGATCGACCGCTACATCGTGTCCGGCGAGCTGCTGGAGGGCGGCAGCGTAGCCGATCTCAACAGGTGATCCGTGGGGCGACCCACAAATATAAATCACACATTTTTTAGGAGGAACTAAAATGAAGAAGCTTATCGCAATGCTCCTCGCGCTGGTTATGGTCTTTGCGCTGGCTGCTCCCACCGCGTTTGCGGAAGGCGAGGGCAAGGTCTTCAACCTGTACGCCTGGAACGAAGAGTTCATCGGCTTCCTGAAGGCTTACTACGCCGTTGAGAAGGACGGCGAGTGGTATCTGCCCGACGGCGAGACCAAGATCAACTTCGTTATCACCCCGAGCGACAACAACGCTTACCAGGACAAGCTGGACACGACCCTGTTCAACCAGGCCACCGCTCCCGACGATGAGAAGGTCGACCTGTTCCTGGCCGAAGCCGACTACATCCAGAAGTATGCCGACTCCGATTTCACCCAGGACATCGCCGCCCTCGGCGTGACCGATTTCTCCAACGCCTATGAGTACACCGTGAAGGCCGCCTCCGACGCCGACGGCGTTGTGAAGGGCGTCTCCTTCCAGTGCTGCCCCTCCGCGCTGATCTACCGCCGCTCCATCGCCAAGGACGTGCTCGGCACCGATGATCCCGCCGAGGTTCAGGCTCTGCTCGACAGCTGGGACAAGTTCGAGGCTGTTGCCGCCGACGCCAAGGCCAAGGGATACTACATGACCGCTTCCTTTGCCGAGACCTACCGTCCCTTCTCCAACAACTGCACCTCTCCCTGGGTCGATGAGGACAACAACCTCCAGTTCGACCCGATGATCGAGGCCTGGATCGCCCAGACCGAGAAGTTCGTTGAGAACGAGTACACCCTGGCTGACTCCGGCATTTGGGATCAGCCCAAGAACGACCAGATGTTCGCCGACGGCAAGACCATGTGCTTCTTCGGCCCGGCCTGGTACTTCAACTTCTGCATGGGCAACGCGCAGGATCCCGAGAAGGGCTGCTCCGGCGACTGGGCCATCTGCGAAGGCCCCGCTGCTCACTTCTGGGGCGGCACCTGGATGATGGCTCCTGTCGGCACCGATAATCCCACCGCCGTCGCCGAGATCATGAACCTCTTCCTCAACGACGAGGAGGTCTGCTCCAAGCTCGTTACCGAGCAGAACCAGTTCCCGAACAACAAGGCCGTCAACGCCAAGTTTGCCGAGGACGAGAGCTACGGCAACGATTTCCTGGGCGGCCAGAACGATATCGCCGTCTTCTCCGCCATGACCGACAACATCAAGTGGGAGAACCACACCATCTATGATCAGGCCTGCAACGAGGGTCTGCAGAACGCCCTCCAGCAGTACTTCCAGGGCCTGGTCGACAAAGAGACCGCTCTGAACAACTTCTACCTCACCATCAACGAGAAGTACCCCGACGTCGTCACTCCCTGAAGCGAGAGTACGGATCATAACAGCTTAACTTAACGCAAGTCATGGGGCAAGGCGTATTGCCTTGCCCCATGAGCTTATCAGGAAAGCCCTTCCGGGCGCACCGCCCGCGGGCAGTGCGCCGGGAAGCTCTTTTCTGCGAATACGACCGGGAGGGAACGCCGATGGACAGAAAACTGAAACCACGCAAAAAAGGCGTGAGCTATGCGAAATGGGGCTATATCTTCATCCTGCCCTTTTTCATCGCATACTTCATTTTTACGCTGACGCCGCAGATCACGACCTTTTACAACAGCTTCTTTGAGAACTACCGCAGCGGCCTGAAGCAGATCGGGCCGAACTTTGTCGGCTTCAAGAACTACATCAGCCTTTTCAGCCCGGACAAGTCCGGCACGATCGGCATGCTCAAGTACTTCGGCAATACCATGATCCTCTGGCTCATGGGCGCCGTGCCGCAGATCGTCGTCGCGCTGATGCTGGCGGTGTTCTTCACAAGCTACCGCCTGAACATCAAGGGCCAGCAGTTTTTCAAGACGGTCATCTACATGCCGAACCTCATCATGGCGGCGGCCTTCTCCATGCTGTTCTTCACGCTCTTCTCCACAGTCGGCCCGATCAACCAGGTGCTGCTCGCCCACGGCATCGTCGAAAAGAGCGTCA
>CAMJQX010000074.1 GCA_946408145.1 uncultured Clostridia bacterium | reverse complement strand
AAGTCCGAGCGCTTCCGCACCGAGCTCATCACCAACGTCTCCCACGACATCAAGACGCCCCTGACCTCCATCGTCAGCTATGTGGACCTGCTGGAGAAGGAGGAGCTCGGCAACGAGACCGCGAAGGGCTATGTCGAGGTGCTCGCGCGGCAGTCGGCCCGACTCAAGAAGCTGATCGAGGATCTGGTGGACGCCTCCAAGGCCTCCACGGGGAACCTCACGGTCAACTGGGAGCGGCTGGAGCTTGGCGTCCTGCTCGACCAGGCGGCCGGCGAATACGCCGAACGCATGGAGAAGGCCGGGCTGGAGCTCGTCAGCGGCAAGCCGGACCACGCCGTGGCCGTCATGGGCGACGGGCGGCACATGTGGCGCATCTTCGACAATCTCATGGGCAACATCGTCAAATACGCCCAGCCCGGTACGCGCGTCTACGTCGATCTCACGGACCAAAACGGCCGGGCGGAGATCAGGTTCCGCAACATCTCCCGCGAGCGCCTGAACGTCAGCGGCGAGGAGCTGGCCGAGCGCTTCGTGCGCGGGGACGCGTCCCGCAGCACCGAGGGCAGCGGCCTCGGCCTCTCGATCGCAATGAGCCTTGCGAGGCTGCAGAAGGGCGATATGCAGATCACCGTGGACGGCGATCTGTTCAAGGTGACGCTGTCCTTCGACGAGGTCCTGTAAGAATAAATGAAGAACAGGGAGAACGGCCCGCTGCCGCTCTCCCTGTTTTCTGCGCGCACAGAATTCTTGACAATAAGGGGCGGGAATGATACGATAACTTAGTTATGAAATGTGATTTAGCTGGAGACCTGTATGGAAACTGAGAAGAAAAAGAAAAGCGGTCTGGGGAAGTTCATCGGCAGGCTCTTTGCCTTCCTGCTGGTGACGCTGCTGAGCCTTGCGCTTGTGCTGCTGGGCGCGGTCTGGGTGCTGGAAAAGGGCCCCTCTCCCACGGCGACGGAGATCTTTACCCGCTCGGTGCGCGAGACCAGCGCGATCCGCTGGATCTCCCGCATCTTCCTGAGCGAGGAGGAGCTGGAGCAGTACAAATCCGTCAGCAGCCCCGCGGAGGAGACCCGGACGGTCAACACCTCCCTCATCCACCTGCCCGAGATCGCGGAGGATGCCGATGAGGACGATCTCGGCTATGAGATCGTCGACATCTCCGAGGGCACCTGCAAGGGCAAGCTCCTGATCGTGGACAATCCCAAGCGCGTCATCCTCGGCACCTCCGACAACTTCGGAAAAGAGGCCGGGTGGCAGCTGACCGATATGGTGGAGCGCTACGGCGCCATCGCGGGCATCAACGCCGGCGGCTTCAATGATGAGGGCGGCCACGGCAACGGCAGCACGCCGCAGGGCCTGGTCATCGACGACGGCGAGGTCACCTGGGGCGCCAATCACGTCGGCGGCTTCCATGTGGTGGGCCTCGATAAGGACGGCATCCTGCATGTCGGCTTCATGACGGTGCAGGGCGCGCTCGACGCGGGCATCCGCTGGGGCGTCAGCTTTGAGACGCACGACGGTCTTGCCTCCGCGCTGATCGTCAACGGCGAGGTGCAGCGCCAGAATCTCGGCAGCGGCGTCAATCCGCGCACGGCCATCGGCCAGCGCGAGGACGGCGCGCTGCTGCTGCTCGTTCTCGACGGGCGCAGCATCAGTACGCTCGGCGCCACGATGAAGGATCTGGTCGACATCATGCTGGAGTACGGCGCGGTCAACGCCGGCAATCTGGACGGCGGCTCCTCCTCCGTCATGGTCTACGGCGGGGAGATCATCAACAACTGCGCGTCCGTCGTTGGCCCGCGCAGGATCCCGACGGCGTTTCTGCTGATGGAAGAAGGTGACGTGGATGGCTGAGGAAGAGAAGATCACGAATCCGGGCACGGAGGAGACGGTCCCCGCAGCGGAGAACACGGTCACCGAGCCGGGAAAGACGGCCGCGGCAGCGGAGAACACGGTTTCCGAGGCACTTGATGCCGTCCCCGCGCAGGAAAAGAAAAAAGAAAAGAAGATCTGGCCGCTGTTCCTGACCTGCTGGGCGGCCGTGCTGCTGGTGGTTGGCCTGATCGCCTGCGGCGTGCTCTACCAGTTTTTGAACATCTACGAGGTCACCCGTCCGGAGACGCTGATGGACGAGATGATGGATCTGATGGAAGCCGAGGACTGGCTGGACAAGGCCGGGAAAAACCTGGACTTCGAGCTGAGCGAATTCGAGGACGCGCAGGCGCTCTACGCCGATTACCGCGCCTCCCTCACGACTGACCAGCCCCTGAGCTACCGGAGCGAGAAGAAGGCGAGCGACAGCGATCACGCGGTCTTCGTCGTGCGCTGCGGCCCCTCGAACCTCTGCACGGTGGAGCTGGTGCCCGGCGGGCGGAAGCTGCCCTTCGGGCGGCATGACTGGAAGCTCGGCCGCATCAGCAGCGGCGACATCACCAAGACCCTCCGCTCCGCGACCGTAGAGATCACGGCGCTCGCCGCGCAGGAGGTCTGCATCAATGACATCCCGGTCTCTCCGGCCTACCTGACGGACAAGCCGGTCGAGATCGAGGATCTGACGGATATCGAGTCGCGCATGGACGAGGTGCCGACAATGCTTGCCTACCGGGTCGGACCCGTGTACGGAGAGATCCGTGTCAGTGCCGACGGGAAGGAGCTCGCCGCGGAAAAGAGCGGCAGGATGCTCCGCTACCATGCGGCCGTGCGGGGCACGAACAGTCTGACGATCCGTGCGCCGGAGGGCATCCGCGTCACGGTCGGCGGCGCGGAGCTGAAGAGGAAGGACCTGAGCGAGAGCTCCTACGGCATCCTGGAAGGCCTCGAGAACTATACCGGCGACGCCGCCTACAAGACCAACACCTACCGCCTCACCGGCCTCTACTCCGAGCCGGAGGTCAAGGCCTACGCGAAAAACGGCAAGGAGCTGCGGCCCATCATGACCGGGGATACGGTATACAACTTCTTCTTCCCGACGGACACCGCCGCGGACGAGGCCGAGCAGGCGGAGCTCGACCACCTGCAGGAGCTGGCCGAGGGCTATTTCAGCTCCTACGTGGACTACACCACCAAGCCCTTTGACGGCAGCATCTACTATAAGCTGCTCAATGCCACGCTCGGCGGCACGCAGCTGCAGGTCTACATCGCGCAGTCCAACGCGACCATGCAGTGGGCCGCGCGCAGCACCGTGGAGAATCAGGAGCTGCGCTGCGACAACCTGCACCGGATCGGGGACAGCTGCTTTACCTGCACCATGGAATTCGTGCTGGACAAGACCGCCACCACATGGGTGGAGGAAGTGAGCTCCTCGGAGGCCAACGCCGAGCAGATGGTCTTCGTGCAGCGCGGCAAGTACTGGTACGCCGCCGCCCTGTCCATGATCGGCGACTGAACAGCGACACAATGAGCCGGGCGGGGATCGCCCGGCTCTTCGAATGGAGAGAGCTATGATCGAGATCTACGGTACCCTCGGCCCCGCCTGCGCCGACGCCGACACGCTGGAGGCCATGCTGCGTCTGGGCATGACGGGCATGCGGCTGAACCTGAGCCATGTGACGCTGCCGGAGGCGGCGCCGATGGCGGAGGCGCTGCACCGCGCTGCGAAGCGCTGCGGAACAAAGCCGGCGCTGCTGATCGACATGCAGGGGCCGGAGCTGCGCATCGGGAAGCTGGACAAGCCCCTGCCGCTGGAGAAGGGGGAGACGCTGCCCGTCGACGCGCTGCGCCTGCCGGCGGAGGCGCTCCGCTGCCTCGAAGCGGGGCAGCAGATCCTGCTCGACGACGGGAAGATCCTGCTCGAATGCGAGAGCGCGTCGGCCGCCCGCGTGCTGCGCGGAGGCCTGCTTCACAGCCGCAAGAGCGCGGCGCTGCCGGGGAAGGAGCTCCGTTTGCCCGCACTCACCGAGACGGACCTCTCCAACCTCGCGCTGGCGGAGGAATACGGCGTGACCGGCGTGATGCAGCCCTTCGTGAGAAGCCGCGCCGATCTCGAACAGCTGCGCGCCGCACTGCCGGAGGGGCTGCGCCTTTTCGCCAAGATCGAGAACCTGGAGGGCGTCGCGCAGCTGGAGGAGCTGATCGGCGCCTGCGATGAGATCGTGATCGCGCGCGGCGATCTCGGCAACGCCGTGCCGCTCTGGGAGCTGCCGCCGCTGCAGAAGCGCATCGCCGCCGCCTGCCGCCGGGCGTGCCGCCCCTTCATGGTGGTGACCCAGATGCTCGCCTCCATGGAGCACAGCGCCGTCCCGACCCGTGCCGAAGTCAGCGACGTCTGCAACGCCGTGCTCGACGGGGCCGCCTCCGTCATGGTAACGGGAGAGACCGCGGCGGGCGAGTACCCCGTCGAGGTCATCCGCTATCTGGTCAACACCGTTCGCGCCGCGGAAAAGCTGCTGCCCTGAGCAGAAGGAACAAAAAAAGCATCGCCTGAGCGTTTCGCTCAGGCGATGCTTTTTTGAAGAGATCGTCAGAATTTCAAAGCCAGGCTTGCCGCGAAGACGGGCAGAGCCCAGAGGAGCGCGAAGAGCAGCAGGAAGCCGATCCCCACGCTGCCGACGTTCAGGAAGCGGATGAACACCATGAAGACGCCGACCACCGCCGCGATCAGGGTCACGATCAGGTTGAAGCGCGTGGCGAGATACATGCCGCGCCCGGTGTCCGCCAGCTGGGACAGCGAGCCCAGGCCCTCTCTGCAGATGACCGCGGCTACGGGCGCCGTGGAGCCTTCCGGCACCTCGGAGAGCTTGAAGCGCTCCAGATAGGGCGGGAAGTCGTAGCCGTCGGTGGCGATGTCGAAGACCTCGTGCAGCATCTCGGGGTTGACGTTGAAATCCCGAATGGCAAAGACCGGGTGGCGGGTAGAGCGGATGAGGCCCTGCAGCGCCCTGCGCACCTGCGGCTGCCCGATATACTTCATGTTGAAGATGCCGTAGAGGATGCCGTCGACCGCGAGCAGCACCGTGGTATTGTCCACGAGCCGGAAGGGGACGCGCACGTTCATCAGGCGCATCAGCTCCGTGCCGCCGCAGAGGACGCTGCTGCCGTCGATGATGGCCTTCATGCCGCCGCCGGGCAGCAGCTCAAAGCCGTCCGCGTGGCGGATCGTGCCGCCGTTGCGGTTCATGAGCTCGGCAAAACAGGGGGCGAGACCGGAGCCGGAGGCCAGGATCATGGTCCCGACATAGGAGAGGATCCGCTCGGGGTCGGCGTCGGCGAAGATGCGCACCTTGTCGATCTCCACGCTGCCCTCCGGGAAGAGATCGCGGTCTGTGATGATCAGGTTCTGGCTGCGGCCCACGTCGCGAAGGCCCGACCAGCCGGCCACGGCGGCGCCGCTGGAGAAAATGCGGTTGGAGCCGATGAAGAAGGGGAGCGCGAAGCACAGCAGCGCCGCGATCGGCGCCGCCGGGGTGAGCAGCGCGGTGAAGATGTACAGGAAATCGCCGCCCGCATGCCCGGCGACGGCGACGATGCCCGCCAGCAGCAGGCACAGCAGCAGCAGCGCGGGGGACACGCGCAGGAACACCGTCTCGTCGAGCGGGGCCTCCTCCGTGCGGCGGACGAAGCCGGTGATGGGCCGGTCGGTCTTGAGCAGGGTCAGGCCCTTGCCCTTGGCCGCTGCCTCGCCGCTGACGCTGCCGGTCTGCTTCGCGATCGACGGTACGCGCAGGGCCTTTCGCAGGCCGCGGGCGGAGACGCAGGAGGCGTAGAGCGTGCCCATCAGAGAGAGGCTCGAGAGCAGACAGAGCGGCATGTGGGGCGAGCCGAAGGCGTCCAGCGCGACGGCCAGCGCGTCAAAGCTCGTCAGCACGCAGCAGAGGGAGGCGAGCGAATCCGCACCGAAGCGGAGCTGCGCCAGATTGACCGCGGCGTTCGTGATCACATCCAGGCTCAGCAGCATGATGGTCAGCTGCAGCGCAAGACACATCGCGGAGGCCACGCGCACCGTGCGCAGCATGCCGCTGACGGGCAGACCCAGGCTGATCCAGGCCAGAACGGCCAGCAGCACGAGCCCGATGCGGAAACGCTGACGCAGTGAGGGGACAAAGGAGCCGTAATGGCGGGAGGCCTCTGCCGGCGTGACCTCCGGGCCGAGCTCATCCTCCCCGGGGCCCGGGGCAAAGGAACCCTGCTCGGCGGGGGCGCCGCGCAGTCCGAGGAGCATGCCGGTGATCAGATTGGAGACATACTGCGTGAAGCTCGGGAACTCGCCGTTTTCGTCGAGCGCGATCTCCTCTTCAACACGGGGAGGGGCCTTCCGCCTGCGGCGCTTTTTCGGCGCTTCCCCAACGTCCCGGTCCGGTCCGGCCTGCTCGCCTTCCGCCGCCGCAGGCTCTTCGCCGAAGGCGCCGTCTTCTTTTTCTTCCTCTTCTGCTTCGGTATATTCTTCGGGGCTGTAATCCTTCGCCGGCGCGTAGACGACGGTGGGTGAGTCGTTGTCGTCGAAGGAGAGGTTGAAGATGTCGTCGCCGGGTGCGGGGCGCCTCGCGGCGTTCCCGCCCGAGGCCTGCTTCCGCGGCTCATAGATCTGCGTGTCGCCGGGGACGGCGTCCCTGTCCGAAGTCTGCTCCTGCGGCTCATAGATCTGCGTGTCGCCGGAGACGGCGTCGACGTCCGGGGCCTGCTCCTGCGGCTCATAGATCTGCGTGTCGTCGGAGACGGCGTTCAGCCCGTCCTCGCGGCCGTCGTTTTCGGAAGGTTCCGCTTGGCCGCTTTCAGCGGCCTCATCCTCCGCGGCGTCCTTTCCGGAGCTTCGGAGCGGGCGCTTGCTGTCCCGGCGGAGACTGCTGCCGAAGCTGATGATCCGCTGCAGCAGATTCGGTTTCTCCTCCGGCGCTTCGGACAGACCCTCTTCGCCGGCTGTCCAGTGATAGATGGGCTCCCCGGTCTGGGCGGGCGGCGCATAGTCCTCGTCCGCGCTCAGGTCGAGCTCCCTGCCGGCAAAGGTGATCTTGTCCTGCCTGCCGCTGAGATTGAAGTACTCGGCGCCGACGTCCTTCCTGGACGAGACGGGCCTGCCCGCGGGCTCGGCGTTCAGCCGCTCAAAATCTTCGGGGCTCAGCGAGCTCATATAGCGCAGCGCCTCGTCCGCCATGGAGGAGACGGAGCCGCTCTTCTCTCCGGGAGAGACGGCGCCGCCGGCGGCATAGGCAGCGTACTCCGCGGCGCTCGCTCTGTCCGCCTCGCTGCGCTCCGGCTTTTTCGGCCGGAAGAACTGCGGCTCTGCCGGCTCGGACGAAGCGGGCTCCTCCGCGGGCCTTTCCGGGAGGTCGACGCCGAATTCGCGCAGGATATCCTCCAGCGACACATCGCCGTAGAGCGCTTCCTCCGGGGCCGGCTCCGGTTCCTTGTCGGGCTGCGCGGGAGCGCCATCCTCATCGGCGGGCTGCGCAGGAGCGCTCTCCTCATCGACGGCGACGGGAGCTTCGACTGCGGCCTCCTCTCTGTCCAGCCGGAAGAGAGTGCCGATCAGATCGATCAGCTCCTGATCCTCGTCGGTCTCGGCCGGGGCCCGCTGTTCCTTTTCCTCTTCAAAATCCATAGGTTTCTCCGTTTCCGCGCTCTGTCCGCGGTCTGTGATGGGAGCGCCTTGCACGCTCTCTTCCTCCGGGAGCGAAGCCGCTGCGGGCTGCCGCCAGGGGAGACGGAAAGCGGCGCCGGGCCCGGAAAA
>CAMJQX010000073.1 GCA_946408145.1 uncultured Clostridia bacterium | reverse complement strand
GCAACTACTCCTGGACCATCGTGGTCACGCTGGGCTTTCTCTATCCCTTCTTCGCACGATACCGGGAGCGCGGAGGGCATTGGCCGCTGTGGCTGCGCCTGCTGTACCTGCCGCTGGCCTTCGTCGCAGGCGCCTGGTCGGAAAACGGCTCGCTCGCGATGCTCTGCGCCGCCTTCTGTTTTCTGGCTTTGACATGGCTTCGTGAAAAGCGCCTGCCGCGTTTTCTGGCGCTGAGCTTCTTCGTCGCCTGCGCAGGCTTCCTGTTTTTGATGCTCTCCCCCTCGGAGCTCGGCGGCCGCCGGGGCGAGGTGGCCGAGAGCACGCTGACCAAGGCGGCCGGGCGCGTCTGGGCGCTGCTTTCCGAACGCCTGTCCCCGGCGGTCCTCGCGGCGCTGGCATTGGGCGCGCTGCTGGTGCTGGCGGTCCTCGTACGGCTGCTGCTCCGCCGCCGCCGGCTGGGCTGCCGTGTCTGCTCGGCCCTGCTGCTGCTGACGCTCGCCGCGGGGCTCTTCGTCCTCGGCCGCGGCGCGGCCGCGGTCGCGGACTTTGTGTCGAGCCTCGCCGTGTCGCTGCTCGTCGCCTTCTGCCTCTGGCTGCTGCTGATGCTGCGCGGTCTGGAGAAGGGGCTGGACGCGCGCACCATGCTCTCGGCACTGGTGCTGGGCCTCGCGGCGCTGGCCTCGGTGCTGGTCTTCCTGTTTGCGGTCTATTTCCCGGCCCGCTCCGCCTGCCCCTTCATCCTGTACACGACGCTCGCCGACGCGCTGCTGCTCGGCGCGCTGTGGGACAAGGGCGGCAAAGGGGAGCTGCGCGCCGCGGCGGCGCTCTTCTGCGCGCTGGCGCTGCTGATCCTGCCGCTCGCGGCGAGGGACATCGTCTCCGTCCACCGGCAGAGCGCGGCGCGGGACGCCGAGCTGCGGGAGCTGGCGAAGACGCCCGGGACGGAAGCGCTGGTGGAGCCGATCACCCCGCTCAGCAAGTACCCGGCTGTCTGGCCCGGAGACGAGGACTATTTCAACAACGATATCGCGCTCTACTATGGGCTGGCCGAGTACAGCGTCACCGAATACGTCAATCACTGAGCCGCAGGATGCGCGGATCCCGTCAAACGTGGGAAGGAGGCTGAAAATGGAAAAACCTGCCCGTATGCCGAGGCTTGTGTTCTCGCTGCTGCTGAGCGCGGCGGCGGTCTTCGGCCTGCATCTCCATATCGTCTCCCCCTATGACGGCCGGATGGACGAAAACTACATCACCCCCTTTGCCTGGCCGGATCTGCTGCTCCTCGCGCTGTTGACGGCGCTTTTCACCCTCCTGCTGGGTCTGCTTTTTCGCGCGCTCGGCCGCGGGAAGAAGGGTCTTTACGCGGGTGGGCCCTGCCTCGCGGGGCAGGGGCTGCGCTTCGTCCTGATCCTGCTGCTCCTGTTCCTGCTGTGGCTGCCCTATCTGCTGCGCTACTGCCCCGGTTTTCTGTTTCAGGATTCGCTCAACTCCCTCCAGCAGGCCATGGGTCTGCTGCCGCTCAACAACCGCAACCCCATCCTCTTCACGCTCTTTCTGCGCCTCTGCCTGCGTCTCGCCGGGGATCTCACCGCCGCCTGCCTGCTCTATACGGTCTTTCAGATGCTGTGCATGGCCGCGGCCTTCTCGTATCTGATCTGCTGGCTGCGCGCGCGGGCGCGGCTCGGACGCGGCTGGCTGCTTTTGCTCATCGCGCTCTACGGGCTCAACCCCTATACGGCGGCGGACAGCATCGCCCTGTGGAAGGATCCGCTGTTCTCCGCGGCGCTCGTCGTGTGGTCGCTGCTGCTGGCCGATCTCGCGCTGAGCCGCGGGCAGGCCGCCTCCCGCCGCTCCTGGCTCCTCTCCTTTTCGCTGCTGACCGTGATCCTGCTCTTCTGGCGCAACAACGGCTTCTGCTCCGTGCTGGCCGCGGCGCTGTTCCTGCTCGTTCCGGCGCTGCGGCGCCGCGGCGGCTTCCGCCGGGCGCTGCTCCTGTGCGCCGCGGGGCTGCTCCTGTGGGCGGTCGTCACCGTGCCGGTCTACCGGCATTTCGGCATCGGTACGCCCAAGGAGGAGAGCGGCGGCATGCTGCTCAATCAGATGGCGCGCGTGGCCGCGTACGGCGGCGAGATGTCCGAGGAGGAGCGCGCATATCTGGACGAGCTGCTGCCGCTGGAGGCCTACCCCGAAGCCTACCGTCCCTGCTGCGTGGACCTTTTGAAATGGGATGAGCGCTTTGACTACTCCGCGCTCGCCGGCTCCCGCTTCCTGCGCACCTGGATCGGTCTGGGCCTGAAAAATCCCAGGCTCTATCTCGAGGCCTGGGCGATGGAGAGCTACGGCTTCTGGACGCTCACGCGCCCGGAGATCCTCCTCAACACCGCCAACATCTCCGCCGGCGCGCCGCTCAACCCGCCCGGGGACGGGGAAGTGCCGGTCGGCGACACGGCGATACGCTTTCACAACTATCTGGGACAGGGGCTCCTGTCCCGCCTGCTGCCGACGGATATCTGGTCCCTGCCGCTCGGGCCGCTCAACTGGTTCGTGCTGCTGACCGGCCTGTTCCTGCTCCTGTGCGGGAAGAGAAGGCTCCTCCTGCCGCTGGCTCCCTCGCTGGGCGTGATGCTCGGCCTGCTTGCGGCGACGCCGATCTGGTATCTGCCGCGTTACGAGGCGGGCGTGCAGTTTCTGGCTCCGCTCTTTCTGCTGCTCCTGCTGCGCGGAAAAGAGAGCTGATGCCGTTCAAAGCGCAAAAAAGCCTGGAATACCTTGCGTATTCCAGGCTTTTTTGCGCCGTGAAGGCCTCAGGCCGCGGGCTTCTCCGTCTCTCTGGCGCAGGCGATCACAAAGCCCGCGAAGAGGAAGCTGAGCAGGGCGCGGAAATCGTAGCAGAAGAAGAACAGCGGCTCGAGCATGCTGTAGACCAGCGCGCCGATCAGCGGCAGGGTCAGGAGCCGATCCTCGATCGGGGCGGCCGACGCGAACAGCAGCTGCAGGATCCGCATCGTCAGCAGGACCAGAAAGGCCAGCAGGAGCAGCAGGCCGGGGAGCCCGGTGTAGTTGAGCACGTCCAGCAGCGTGTTGTGAAAGTTCGGGAAGCGCTCGGTCAGGAGCTCGTCCGCAACCGACATCCTCTCCTCAAAGAGGCAGCCCTTCCAGAGCCGCTGCGGCTGCCGGCGCAGGCTTTCGAGCGCGGCGCGGAAGATCCGCTCGCGGCCGCTGTCCTCCAGCACCCCGCGCGAGTCGCTGAAGGCCGCGCTGTCCGTCCGTTTTGCGAGCGGACGCGCCGCCAGCGCCGAAGCATAATACCAGTCCCGCCCGTGCGCCGTCTGCGGCGCCGCCTCTGCCGTCTGTGCCGTCTGAGCGGGCCTGAGTCCGCCCATGGCCTTTGTCGCCGCGTTAAAGCTTAGATAACAAATCGGAATCGCCGCGAGCAGGATCAGCGCCCCGACGAGCGCGCGGAGCCTGCGATCCTTCCGCATCAGCGCGCGGAGCACGACGATGCACAGCAGCAGAGCGAGGCTCACCGAAAAGGCGATCTTGACCTTGCGGCTGCCGCAGGCGGCGACCGCGAGATAGTCCACCAGCGCACAGAGGACGATCGGGATACGCCAGAGCTTTTTCCTGCAGGCAAAGAAGCAGTAAGCCATCAGGCAGGCCGAGAAGAAGAACCAGAGCGCCGTGGTGTTGGGGTTGACGCCCAGGAGCGTCAGCCGGTAGAAGCTCACATTCCCCAGCCCCGCCGCCGTCACCGCCTCGGTCAGCGGGTTGACGATCTCGGCGCCGGTGACGAAGACATAGATCCCCAGCAGGCCCAGCGCGAAGAAGAAGAGCCCGGCGACGACGCTGACGATTTGCAGGCAGATCCTTCTGCCGCGTCGGTCAAGCAGCAGGCCGACCGAGAGGAAGAGCGCCATCATCAGCGAGTCGAGCACCAGATAGCCCTCCCGGACCAAAGCGGGGTCGCCGTTGAGGACGCGCGTGAGCGCGAGCCACAGGCTGAACAGCAGAAGCAGCTTGATCTCCGGCCCGTCGCGCAGGCCGCGGAAATACAGGTAAAAGGCCGTCAGCACGGGGATCGGATAGAGGAAATAGGTCCCGGCGAGGGATTCGGCAAGGAAAAAGTTCACATACCAGAGCATGTGAAAGAACAGCAGGCACAGCAGCGCCGCCGTATACACGGTGACGCGGTGTTCCCGGAGCGCTCTGTGTGCACGGTTCAGCATCCGCTTTCTCCTCTCATTCCTTCTCTTCTCCCGCCGCGCGGACAAGCGCGGCGGCGTCCTCCGCCCGGCGCAGCAGCTCCTCGGCCTCCCGCGCGAGCGCCTCGCCCGCCGGCGTAAGCCCGAGGACGCGGTTGCCCCGGCGCAGCAGCGTCACGCCCAGCTCCTCCTCCAGCGCGGACACCGCCCGGCTCGTGGTGGAGTGGCTGATGTACAGCTTCTTCGCGCCGCGGCTGAAGCTCTTCTCCCCGGCCACGGCCAGGAAGATGCGCAGCTGTTCCAGCTCCATCTCAGAAGTTGAACGTATGGGGCAGCAGTTCGGAGAGCTTGTAGCTCACGTAGCGGTTGCCCGCCTTGGCGCAGAGGACCTCCATCTCCGGCGAGAACTCCGCCAGAAACTGACGGCAGGCGCCGCAGGGGGTGCACCAGTTTTCGCTGTCTGCGTAGATGGCGATGCGGCGGAAGCTGCGGCGCCCCTCGCTGACCGCCTTGCAGCAGGCGGTGCGCTCGGCGCAGATGGTGCTGCCCAGGGCGGCGTTTTCGATGTTGCAGCCGGTGAAGACCGTGCCGTCGTCACACTCGATCGCAGCGCCCACCGGGAAGTGGGAATAGGGCACATAGGCCTTGAGCGAGGCCTCCTTGGCCATGGACATCAGTTGTCTGTCGGTCATGTTCGTTTCCCCCTTTAGTCGTTCTTGAGATCGATGGTCCAGTTCGGAAAGTTGTAAAGCGGGTTCCCGGCGTTGGGCTCCACGCCCTTGCAGACGCCGCGGCGGGTGATGATCTGCTGCTTTTCAAAGCCGATCGTGATCAGCGAGGCGGAGGTCTTGGTCAGATACTGGCAGAACTCATAGTAGGCGCCGGGGCGCGCGGCATTGCTCGCGGACAGGTATCTCTCGATCCGGTCGACGACGGTCGCGTCTGTGGAGCGGCTGAAGTTGATGTTGGTCATCTCGTTCGACTCCTTGCGCGGCTGCAGCAGCTCCGTCAGGTCGAAGTTGGCGCGCAGCTTCACCTCGCCGTAGTACATGTCCAGCGTCACCGTCTGTTCGCCGGTGTTGCTGATGGCGATCTCGCCCTCCTCCAGCGCCTTGATGTAATTGTCCCAGGTCATCTCGTGCACGACGACCGTCAGGCCGATGCTGGCCATGTCCTCCTGGAAGCGGCGCACCACGCCGGCCTTGGCGCTGCTGTCGGCGCAGACGGCGATATTGATCTCGACCGGCACCTTCCCGCCGTTGTCGAATTCCATGATGCCGTCTCCGTCGGAATCTCTCACGTACGCACTTGAAAGAACCTTGACGACATCCTGCAGGTCGTAATCCACTTCGCCGACCAGAGCCGTGGGATAGTCCGGGCAGGTGGGATACATCGGGAAGGGCGAGGCCACGGCGTTGCCGTGCAGCAGCTCCACCAGATACTCGCGGTCGAAGGCGTGCTGCATGGCCAGGCGGAAGTTGCTGTAGCGGCCCAGCATGCTCTCCTCGTTGAACATGACATAGTGCATGTTGGTGGTGGCGTAGGTATGGACTTCGTTGGTGCTGGCATAGCCGAGGTTGGTGTAGCTGGAGGGGTCGTTGGTGACCACGTCGATGGCGCCGCTCTCGAAGGCGGAGATGATCTCGTCGGCGGTCTTGTACTCCTTCAGGTAGATCTCCTGCACCGGCAGATTCTCATAGTCCGGCCAGGTCTCCGCCGCTATGAGCTTGCTGCCGTCCTCGTTGTAGGTATAGGGCCCGCTGCCGATGGGGGTGTTGCCGTAATCCCGCTTCTCGCCGTAGGTGCCGGACTTGATGACCGGGATGTTCAGCAGCCGGATGAAGGACGCGTCGCCGATGCCGAGCGTCACATAGACCACGCCCTCGCCGGGGGACGCGCCCTGATAGCTGGCAAAGCGCCCCGCATAGCGGTCGGAGTTGATGGCGAGGCCGAGCGAGTAGCTGATGTCACGGGGCGTGACCGGGCTGCCGTCATGGAAGGTGTGGCCCTCGCCGACGGTCAGCGTCCAGTTTTTGGCGTCGTCGGAGCACTCCCACTCGGTGATGACGCCGGAGCCCTCGATGACCTGAAAGCGATCGTCCAGCTCGATCATGTTCTCGTAGACCAGATCGCAGATGAGCTGGTTGGAGCGGTTGGTGGCCACGAGCGGGTTGCGGCTGTACTTGATGTTCACGTTCATGGTGAAGCGCTCATCGGCCGACTTGCCCTTGACGATCTCGGTGCCGCCGGTGGAATCGGGGATCTCGTTTTCGTCCAGGCCCTTTTTCCCGCAGGCCGACAGGTTCAGCACCGCCGCCAGCACCAGCAGCAGCGCAAGGATCGTTTTTGTCTTTTTGCTCATAAGCTTTGTCTCACTTGTTTCAAGAATCAGACCGCAGGGGAGGAAGCCTCAGAGGCAGATGACCGCGGCCTGTCCGCCGCGCTGTCCCCTGGTATAGCGGTGCGACCAGTATTTCTCGTGGCTGCAGATCGTGCACTCGTCGGAGACGTCGATCTGGCCATCCGGCACGCCGAGCTGCATCAGCCGCCGGGCGTTGGCGCCGCGCAGATCCACGAGGGTCTTGCCGTCGGCGCGCTTTTGAAACAGGCCCTCGGTGTCGCCCAGCCAGGCCGCGACGGCCTCCGGCACGTCGTCGTCCGTCTCGAAGCAGCACTTGCCGATGGCCGGGCCGATCGCGGCGCGGACGTCCTCCGCCCTCGCGCCGAGGCTCTCCATCTGCGTCAGGGCGTTTTTCAGGATGTCCGCGACCGAGCTGCGCCAGCCGCAGTGGATCGCACCGACGACGCCGTGCGCCGCGTCGCACAGCAGCACGGGCACGCAGTCCGCCGTGAAGCAGAAGATGGGCAGGCCGGGCGTCGCGGTCACGATGCCGTCCGCCTCGTAGGGCACGGGGCTGAGGCAGCGGTGCCGGTCGGCCTCCGTGACGATGCGCACGACATTGCCGTGCACCTGCTTCGTCACGGCGCAGTCGTCCTCGCTCACGCCGAAGAGGGCACAGACACGGCGGTAGTTCTCGCGCACGTTTTCCGGCTCGTCCCCCTTGTCGCTCAGGAGATTGAGCGTCGCGAGATGCCCGCGGCTCACGCCGCCGTAACGCGTGGTGAAGGCATGGCGCAGGGGGATCAGGGTGGAGCTCATGTAGATCAGGCCGTTTTCGTTTTGTTCAATAAACATAGGTGTTCTTCCTTAAAGGGTGTCTGCCGCTGTGTTGTCAGGGAATCTTTTCGTATTCAGCTGACGAGGCGGAAGGCCCCCTTGCCTAAAGGGGGCTGTCACACGCGCGCAGCAAGTGTGACTGGGGGATACAGGCGCTGTGCATTGCCAGGTATATTCCCCTTTGGTATCCCTCCGACCTCGCTCCGCTCGGCCACCTCCCTTTAGGCAAGGGAGGCTTCACTCATTGCGTCCGCAGCATTCCTTGTACTTCAGCCTCCGGCTGCCGTCGGCCTTCATCTTGCCGCAGGGGCAGGG
>CAMJQX010000072.1 GCA_946408145.1 uncultured Clostridia bacterium | reverse complement strand
CTCTCGATCCGACGTTACTACAGGCAGTTCGATTATTGAGCCTCACAATCAAAAGAAGGCTGACGGAGAACCGTCAGCCTTCTTTTCTATCCAGTTTTGCCCTCAGCGTGCCGACCAGCGGGCAAATTCCTCGTCCGTTGCGAGGACGCTGTGTGTCTCGCTGACGGCGTGATAGCTGCCCTTGGTATAGTCGATGCCGGAGCTTTTGTAATCATAGGCGATCGCCGTGCGCTGCTTCTCCACCCGCGGGTCCGGGTGCGGAACAGCAGAGAGCAAGCTCTTCGTATAGGGATGCAGCGGACGATCGAAGATGTCCTTCGTCGTCCCGGTCTCCACCAGATGCCCCAGATGCAGCACGCCGATGCGGTCAGAGATGTACTTGACCATGGACAGATCGTGCGCAATGAACAGATAGGCCGCGCCGAGCTCCTTTTGCAGGTCCTTCATCAGGTTGACCACCTGCGCCTGGATCGAGACGTCCAGCGCAGAGATCGGCTCGTCGGCAATGACGAGCTTGGGCTCCATGATCAGCGCGCGGGCGATGCCGATGCGTTGGCGCTGGCCGCCGGAGAACTGGTGGGGATAGCGATTGGCGTGCTCCCGGTCCAGTCCAATGCGCTCCATAATGCGGTAGACTTTTTCCTGCCGCTCGTCAGCATTGACATAGAGGTGATGCACATCAAGGCCTTGAGCGATAATATCTCCCACCTTTTTGCGCGGATTGAGACAGGCCATGGGGTCCTGAAAAATCATCTGCATGCGCGTGCGCAGGTGCCGCGTCTCCGCCGCGCCAAGATGGCCGGAGATTTCCACGCCCTCGAAGAGAACGCGGCCCGCGGTCGGCGTGTAGAGACGAATGATTGAGCGGCCGATCGTGGATTTGCCAGAGCCGGATTCGCCGACGAGGCCGTAGGTCTCTCCCTCGTCAATATAGAACGAGACGCCGTCCACCGCCTTGACCGTGAATTTCTTGCTGACGCGGAAGTACTGCTTCAGGCCCTCCACTTCCAGAAGGTGTTCAGCCATCTGTTCTTTCCCCTCCCCTCATGCTTTCGATGCGACGGCGCAGCGAGTCGGGCATCGCCACCTTGGGCGCGCGCTCGTCCAGCAGCCAGCTTGCCGCATAATGTGTCTGGCTGATTTGAAACATTGGCGGCTCCGCCTTATAATCCGCTTCCAGCGCATAGGCGTTGCGCGGGGCGAAAGGATCGCCCGCCGGCAGGTCTACCATGCTCGGCGGCGAGCCGGGGATCGTGTAAAGCCTCTCGCTGCTTTCATCGGAGATGTCCGGCATGCTGCTGAGCAGACCCCAGGTATAGGGATGGCGCGGGTCGTAGAAGATGTCCTCCACCGTGCCTTTTTCCGCAATGCGCCCGGCATACATGACGGCCACATAGTCCGCCACCTTCGCCACGACGCCGAGATCATGTGTGATATAGATTACCGAAATGCCGGTTTTCCGCTGGATCTCCTGGATCAGTTCCAGGATCTTGGCCTGGATCGTAACGTCCAGTGCCGTCGTCGGCTCGTCGCAGATCAGAATGTCCGGGCTGCAGGAGAGGGCAATGGCGATGACCACGCGCTGACGCATGCCTCCGGAGAGCTGGTGGGGATAGTTCCGCATCCGCTTTTCTGCCTCCGGGATGCCGACGAGCTCCAGCAGCTCGATCGCCCGGCGGCGGGCCAGCGCTCTGGACAGGTGCAGATGCTGGATCATCCCCTCCATCAGCTGCATGCCGATCGTCATCGTAGGGTCGAGCGAGGTCATCGGGTCCTGAAAGACCATGGCAATATGCGTGCCGTTGATATGCCGGCGCATCTCGCGGCGGGACAGACGCAGAAGATCCCGCTCCGTCCATTCATCCTTCTCCCGGCAACGATAAAGGATTGTCCCGCCTTCAACAATCTGGTTGGAACTGACAATTCCCATGATCGCCTTGACGGTCACGCTTTTGCCGGAGCCGGACTCGCCCACGATGGCGAGCGTTTCCCCCTGATAAAGGTCCAGATCCACACCGCGCACGGCGCGCACCGTACCGCCGCTTGCCTGGAAGGAGATACGGAGATCCCGGATCGTCAATGTCTTTTCCATGCTCACATCTCCTTCATCTTGGGGTCAAAGGCGTCGCGCAGGCCGTCGGCCATCAGGTTGAAGCTCAGCATCAGCAGTGCCAGCACCGTGACCGGGAAGAGCACCAGGAAGGGATACATGGTCATGGACTTGAAGCCGTCGCTGATCAGCGAGCCGAGGCTTGCCAGAGGAGCGGGGATGCCCAGGCCGATGAATGCCAGAAAGGCCTCGGTGAAGATGGCGTTCGGGATCGTCATCATGCACATGACGATAATCTGGCCGAAGATGTTCGGCAGGATTTCCCGGAAAATGATCGAAAAGGTGTTTTCACCCAGGGTGCGG
The DNA here is from genome assembly GCA_946408145.1 of uncultured Clostridia bacterium. Next base: position 5,366 of record CAMJQX010000072.1, on the reverse strand, counting down.
GAAGCGAGGACGAATTCCCGTTCCTTCAGCCGCAGGGTCTGGGCACGAGTCACGCGGCTCATGCCGATCCACTCAGTGATCATCAGAGCCACGGTGATGCTGGTCAGGCCCGGCTTCATCACCACGATCAGAAGCGTCACGATCACTGTCGTGGGGATCGTGGAGAGGATCTCAACGATTCGCTGGAGGAAGAAGTCAAGCTTTCCGCCATAATAGCCGGAGACCAGCCCGAAGCTCATACCGACAAAGGTGTCGATAAGGATGGCCACCAGCGCCACATACAGCGAAACGCGCGTACCGGTCCATGTCCGCGCAAACTGATCGCGGCCAAGGGCGTCGGTCCCGAAGATGTGCGTCACATCCTCGATTCCCTTCTGGGTATAGACGTTGCTGCGGATCGCCTCGCCGTTGACATACTGGGTATAGACGCCGGAAAAAACCGGAGCGGATTCCCAGCCCGCGATGTGCGGCGGCAGGTTACGCTGAGACATGTCCTGCGTGCGGTAATCATAACCGCTCAGCGTGGGACCGGCAAAGGCCATAACCACGATAAGTACGATCATTACAAGCCCGAACACCGCGCCGCGGTTTTTGACGAAGCGGCCAAGCGCGTCTTTCCAGAAGCTCTGTGCGCTGTAAACCTTATCGATGCCGAGATCCCGGTTCTGTGCCGGTACGAAATCCTCTCTCTCTACGAGAGAGGCATACTCCTTTGCCGTCATCATGTTGAAGCATCCTCCTTTGCCAGACGGATGCGCGGGTCGATCACACCGTAAAGGATGTCCACAATCAGCATCACAGAGATGAACATGATGCTGTAAACGAACACCACCGCCAGCACGACATTATAGTCGTTGAACTGGATGGCCGACACCAGCAGGCTGCCGATACCGGGGATCGCAAAAATCTGCTCCACCACAAGGCTTCCCGTCATCAGCTCGACCGTCAGGGGCGCGAGCACCGTGACGATCGGGATCAGCGCATTGCGAAGACCATGTACGCCGAGCAGCCGAAACGACGATATGCCCTTCGAGTCGGCCAGCAGCATGTAGTCCGAGCCCATGACCTCCACCATTTCGGTCCGGGCAAAGCGCGCGACGGTAGCCATGGAAAACATGCTGAGCGAAATCGTGGGCATCACGGTCGAGCGCGCGGCGTCCGCCGTGCTGTACAGCAGCGGCAGCCAGCCGAGGCGGAAGCCGATAAAATAACTCATGGCCATGGCAAACACATAGGAGGGAAAGGCAACGCCGATAACGGAGACCACCGTGGCGAAAGTATCCAGGAAGGAGTTGCGCTTCATCGCAGCCACAATCCCCATCAGCAGCCCGATGAGCGTGCCGAGCGCCACCGCCTGCACCCCGATGCGGATTGAAACCATAATGCGTGCGCGCAGCAGCGAGGCGATGGGCATATTTTTCTGGATGACATAGGAAACGCCGAAATCCCCGGAGAGCATGGCCTTGAGATAATTGACAAACTGAACGGGAAGGGGCTTGTCCAGGCCGTATTTGGCCTCGAGATTTGCCCGCTGCACCGCGGTGATCTTCTCGTCGTTGAAGGGGCTGCCCGGCATGCTGTGAAGCATGGTAAAGAGAACGGCGAGAATAATGAGGACAGTGACCACCGAGATCAGCACCCGTTTGAGGACGTACTTAAACATACTTTTTCCCCTTTACGAAGGGCGGCCGCGCAACCGATGAAGCGCGGCCGCCCTTTAACGGATTTGCTGTATGAATGCTGTATCAGAAGTTCACATCCACGTCTTTGTAGATCGTTCCCACACCGACTGGGAAGAAAGCCAAACCGGTGATGCCGGGCCGCACCATGGCGGCGGTACCCTTCTGGTAGACCGGAAGGATCACAGCGTGCTCCATCACGAGCGCCTCGGCCTGCTTGAGCGCCTCCCAGCGCTCCTCGTACCGGTTGGCAAGATCGCCGTTGGCGTCCGCGATCAGCTTGTCATATTCCTCATTGCTCCACTCGCCGTAATTGTAGGTCGAGCCGGTCGTCCACATGTCCAGATAGGTCATCGGGTCGGCGTAGTCCGGGCCCCAACGGGTCAGGCCGAGCTGATACTCACGGTTCTGCATCAGTTCGGTACGGCTCTTCTTCGGCTGAGATTTGAGGTTGATGTGTACGCCGGGCAGATTGTTCTCGATCTCGCTCTGCAGGAACTGGGCAATCAGCGGCGTGGAGTCGGAGTCGTCATAGAGAAGCTCGATCGTGACTTCGTCCACACCGAGCTCTTCCTTGGCTGCCTCCCAGTACTCCTGGGCCTTGGCCTTGTCGGTCTGCAGGTAGAGCGGTGAGGTCTCACGGAAGTCCTTGCCGTCCGGGCCGATGGCCAGGCGGTTCGGGATCGCGAAGTCGGCGGGCGTGGAGCCGTCCTGCAGGATCTCATAGCAGATCACGTCCTTGTCATAGCTCAGTGCGATGGCCATGCGCAGGTTTTCGTTCTCAAGGCCGCAGGAATACTCCTCGCTCTTCGGATTGAGGTTGGGGGAGAGATACCACAGATAGCCCTCTTCGATGCGGGTAAAGCCGTCCATGGTCTGGTACTTCACGATCTGGTCGCCAGAGAGGCGGACATAATCCAGCGTGCCGTTTTCATAGGCAAGCATCGTCTGCTGCGGATCCTTGATGATTTGGAAATTGATTTCGTCCAGATTGACCTTGTCCGCGTCATAGTAGCTGGGGTTTTTCTTGAGCTGATAGGTGTTGCCGCCCACGTCCCAGGCAGACATGTAGAAGGGGCCGCAGCAGAGCAGATTGTCGGCGCCCAGCGCATACTCGCTGCCGAGCTCCGTGGCAAAGGCCTCGTTGATCGGACAGAAGCTGGGGAAGGTCATCAGGTTCAGGAAATAGGAAACAGGATGATCCAGCTCGACCTTCAGGGTCTTGCTGTCCACAGCGCTGACGCCGAGTTCCTCGATGGGCAGCTCGCCGCTGATGATGGGCGTTGCGTTCTTCACGGCCGCCACTTCCATCATGAAGCTGTATTCGGAGGCAGTCACGGGATCGACCAGACGGCGCCATGCGAAAACAAAGTCGTCCGCCGTGACGGGTACGCCGTTCATCCAGTTGGCGTCCTCACGAATGTGGAACACATACTCGGTAGATTCCTCGTTCGTCTCATAGGATGCGCACAGCGCGTTGACCGGCGTGCCGTCCGCAGCGGTGACGAAGAGCGGTTCGATGATTGCGGAGATAACCTCCAAGCAGTCAGCCTCCGTGGCGATCGTGGAATCCATGTCGAACAGCTCAGCCATACGGCCGACATTCAACACCTTGTAGTCGCCGTCCGCTGCGGTATCGGCAGACGCGGCGTCTGCAACAGGAACCGTTTCCTGCGCGGCAGGAGCGCCGCAGCCCGCCAGCATCAGCAAAGCCAGCAAAAGCGGCAGGATCTTCTTCCAGGTTTTCATGGCGTTCTCTCCTTTTTTCACGGCTCCGTCAAAGCAGAACCATAGTATTCAGCGGTTTCTCACGCTAAATTGACTATAGCATTTTCCATATAACTTGTCAATATCTTTGTACCACTTTGGCGGAATACAGGCGCGGCAATCGCAAGGCCTGTGAAGCAGCAAAATATGGCATATTTTCGCTCTTTCCGAGCACTTCGTTTGGCTCGCCCGAGGCAGAGCATTCGCCTTCGAAAAGCCCGGTCGGACACGAATTGTTAAATTGGTACAAAAAATAACAACAATTATATAAAATGCCGCACGGCGAGCCGAAGCCCGCCGTGCGGCGTTATGATCCTGCGATCGTGATTCAATTATCCTTCTCTTTGGTAATGGACGCTGAAGTTGCACTTATCGCCTCTGGTATAAGTGCGGGCGTATTCCACGATCCGGCCGTGCTGATCATAGCTCAGACCCTGGAACTTCATCACGGCAAAGGAACTGTCGATGTCCAGCAGACGCGCCTCCATGGGGTCAAGCTCCTCCAGTTCCAGCCGCTCCCACACGCGGGAGATGCGGATGCCGTAGAATTCATAGATCTGATACATGGAAAAAACATTGAGATCCACCTGCGGAAGGTTTTCCAGTACGGTCGTTGGGATATACAGCTCTTCGAGCGAGTAGGGTTCGCCGTCGCTGCAGAGAACGCGCTTGATATAGTACACGCTGTCGTGGGGATCGATTTTCAGCAGACTTGCATAATAGGGGCCGGCTTCTCGCGTTGCCTTGATGAGTATCTTGGCCGAGCTCTTGTGGCCGAGCTGCTCCATCGTCTGCTTGAAGCCGCCGATGGTCTCAAGATCACGCTCGTCCTTCCTGCTCGTGACGTACACGCCCTTTCCCTGCACACTTTTCAGCAAACCCTCGTAGATCAGCGCGGAGATCGCGGAGCGTACGGAGAGGCGGTGAATCCCGTAGGTCTCCGCCAGAGCGTTCTCGGAGGGAATCGGTGTGCCGGGCGGATACTCGCCGCTCTCGATTTTGCTGCGGATAACTTCCCGCAGTTGAAGATAGAGCGGGGAGTGATAATTCACTTTTTTCTCGTTCAAAGCACCTTACACCGCCTTTCCATTCGCCGCCGCGGCATGCGCGTCACTCGGCAAGTCGGGTTTCCATCCGGCTGATCAGCATGGCCCGGTCCGGTCGGATCATTGCCTGGCAGTATTCCAGCATTGCTCCGTCCTGATCATAGGTCCGGCTCTCGATTCGAAAGATGGGCGTCTCATTGGGAAGCTCAAGCAATTCGGCTTCTTCTCCCACGCGCGTGGTGGAGATCCGCTCCTCGCCCTGCGTGGGAACCACGCCGTATTCCTGCTCAAAAACGCGATAGAGCGAGTCTCGTGCAAAATCGAAGCGGTCGATGTCCGGAAAGCGCTCGACCAGGAAATATGAGCTCTCGATCTGCAGGACCCTGCCGTCTGCAAAACGGAGGCGCGACAAATGCCACAACTGCGTGCCCAGCGTGACCCGGAAAAGGCGGGAAAGACGCTTGTCGCTCTCGATCTTTTCAAAGGCCAGCAGACGGCTCTCATGGGGCCGTCCCTGCAGTGTGGTCTCCTCTTCGAAGGATTTCAGACCCTGCAGTTTGCGGCGGTATTTGTCCCCGGAATAGTAGATCCCGGACCCGGGACGTACCTCCAACTCGCCGCTCTTGACCAGCCGGTTGATCGCCGAGCGCAGCGTACTGCGGTTGCACGACCACATCTCGCACATTTCCCGCTCTGCGGGCAAGCGATCGCCCGCCTTCAATCTGTTTTGTCTCAGATAGGCACGAAGTGCTTCCAGAGCGGCCTCACGCGGTCGGACAACATACTCTTGCAACGCTGCACACCCTCTTTCCGCCTGTAAGTATTCAATAAAGTATAGCACGAAAAGCCATCCGAACGCAAGTAAAAGATCGGC
>CAMJQX010000071.1 GCA_946408145.1 uncultured Clostridia bacterium | reverse complement strand
ACTTCAGCCGGTAGCCGGCCTCGTTGAGCCTGGCGACGACGGCCTCCATGACCTGCTGGACCTCTTCGCCGGTGAGGGTGCGCTCCGGGTGGGAGAAGAAGAGGCGCACGCTGATGGACTTGCCCTGCGCGTCGGCGAAGGTGCTGACCACGGAGATCTTCTGCAGCAGCGGGCTGTTGACGGCCTGGACCGCCTGCGCAATGGGCTCGTAGCGCTCACAGAGCACGGTCAGATCCTGCTCCATGCCGGGATAGCGGGACGGGACGCGGTACACGAACTCGCCCATCGGAACGGCTGTGAGAAGATCCATGTCCAGCTCGGCGTAGACCACCTGCGCCTTTTCGTCCAGCTTCTTGAGCACCGAGGGGTGCAGCAGGCCGAGGAAGCCGATCTGCTTGCCGTCGACGAGCAGCGCGTTGAGGTTCTTCGGATGCTGCCAGTCCTCCTTGGCCTCCAGCGCGGAGAAGGCGAGCGGCTGGCGGCGGAGCGTGTCGACAAGCTCGGCCAGCGCGTCGCGCAGGCGCATGTACAGCGCCTCTGCGCCCTGCACGCGGCTGTAGAGCGTGATGCCGAGCATCTTGTGCTCGCGGGCCATGTTGTTCTCGTCCACGCCGTCCACGGTGCGGCCGACCTCAAAGATGCCGAAGGCGTCCGCGTAGCCGAGGTTGGCCTTGACCTGGCAGAGCTGCGTGGGGATCATCGAGCGGCGCAGGAGCACCGCGTTCGGGTTGGACGCGCCGAGGATGCGCAGATTCGGCACGGTCTCCATGCCGAGGGCCTTCATCTCCTCCGCGTACTGCCAGATGTACGAATGGACCTCGTTGAGGGAGTAACGGTTGACCAGCAGATCCTTGACGGTGTCCTCGAGGGTCTTTTCCTCACTCGGGCGCACGGGATAAAGCGGGGCCTCGGTCGTGTGCACGTCGAAGTTGTCATAGCCGTAGATGCGGGTGATCTCCTCGATGATGTCGGCCTTGATGGTCACGTCCTTGGTGGCGCGCCAGGAGGGCACGCTCACGTGGTACTTCCCGTCCTCCGCGTCCACGCCGAAGCCGAGGGCGCGCAGCGGGCGCACGATATCCCCGTCACCGATGGAGATGCCGGCGTAGCGGTCGACAAAGCCCTTGTCGAAGTCGAGCGTGATCTGCGGATAGCGGCGGGCGTATTCGTCCGTCAGGCGGGAGACGACCGTCGCGCCGCTGTCGATGCTCTGCAGGAGCCGGAGGAAGCGGGCGATCGCGGGCACGGTCATCTCGGGGTCGAGGCTCTTTTCGTAGCGGGCCGAGGAGTCGGTCCGGTGCCCGAGGCGGACGCTGGACTTGCGGATGGAGGCCGCGTCGAAGTTCGCGGATTCGAGGGTCAGGCGCGAGGTGTCGGCGACGATCTCGCTGTCCAGGCCGCCCATGATGCCCGCGATGGCGACGGGCTTGTCCCCGTTGCAGATCATCAGGGTCTCGGGGTCGATCTTCCGCTCCACGCCGTCGAGCGTCTGGAAGCTAAAGGGCGTGTCGAAGCGGCGGATGCGGATGCTCTCCACCTTGCGGCTGTCGAAGGCGTGCATGGGCTGGCCCATCTCCAGCATCAGGTAGTTGGTCAGGTCCGCCAGCAGGTTGATCGCGCGCATGCCGCAGTAGTAGAGGCGGATGCGGATCGCCTCGGGGCTCACGTTCTTGCTGATGCCCTCCACGGCCAGGCAGGAATAGCGCAGGCACTGGGGATCCTCGATCTTCAGATCCAGCGGCGGGAGCCTGTCGTAGACGGAGAGGTCTGCGAGGTCCAGGGGCTTGAGCGGGCGGCCGGTCAGGGCGGAGAACTCGCGCGCGATGCCGTAATGGCCCCAGAGGTCGGGGCGGTTGGTCAGGGACTTGTTGTCCACCTCGAAGACGATGTCCTCAATGGGCCAGAGCGTCTTGATATCCGTCCCGCAGGGCACGGAGGGGTCGAGCTCCATGATGCCGCTGTTGTCGTCGCTGATGCCGAGCTCCTTCTCGGAGCAGCACATGCCGTAAGACATCTGTCCGGCCAGCGGGCGGGGGGCGATGTCGATGCCCGCCACGTGGGCGCCGACTCTGGCAAAGCAGGTCTTCATGCCCACGCGCACGTTCGGCGCGCCGCAGACCACGTCCACAAGCTCCGCCTCGCCGCAGTCGACCTTCAGCAGGTGCAGCTTTTTGGAGGAGGGGTGAGGCTCGACGGACTTGATCTCGGCGGCCACAACGCCGCGGAGCTCGCTGCCCTTGAGCTCAATATCGTTTTCCACCTCGGCGGTGGACAGAGAAAAGCGATGGATCAGATCCAGCCGCGCCTGCCGGTCGTAATCGGAGAGATCGACATACTCGGCGATCCAGTTCATAGAGATAAACATAGCTTTCGGCCTCCAGATAATTCAGTCTTCATTCAGCTGCGCGGATGATCACCACTCCCCGGTGAACTGGTCGAGGCGGTTGAGCAGGCCGCTGTTGAGATCGCGCAGGTCGGCGATGCCGTACTTCATCATGGCCAGGCGGGTCAGGCCGAGGCCGAAGGCGAAGCCGGTGTACACGTCCGGGTCGATGCCGCCCTCACGCAGCACGTTCGGGTGGATCATGCCGCAGGGGCAGAGCTCCAGCCAGCCGGAATGCTTGCAGGAGGCGCAGCCGGAACCGCCGCAGATGAGGCAGTTGATGTCCAGCTCGAAGCCGGGTTCGACGAAGGGGAAGAAGCCGGGGCGCAGACGCACCTTGATGTCGCGCTGGAAGACCTCGCTGAGCATGGTCTTCATGAAGAAGATCAGGTTGGAGATGGAGATATCCTTGCCGACCATCACGCCCTCCATCTGGAAGAAGGTGTTCTCGTGGCAGGCGTCGGTGCTCTCGTTGCGGAAGCAGCGGCCGGGGAATACGGCCTTGATCGGCTCGCCCTTTTCGATGAGCCGCGGGCCGTACTTGCGGTAGATCGCGTTCTGCGCGGCGGAGGTCTGCGTCTTGAGGAGCTGGCCGTTATCGAGATAGTAGGTGTCCTGCATGTCGCGCGCGGGGTGGAACTTCGGGATGTTCAGGGATTCGAAGCACTCGTAGTCCGTGACCACCTCGCTGTAGTCCTCCAGCGTGAAGCCCATCGAGCGGAACACGTTCTCGCACTGGCGCTGCACCAGCGTGATCGGGTGATAGGAGCCGCGGCGGAACACCGGCGGCATCGAAACGTCAAACGCGGGGACGGCGTTGAGCTCGCGCTGCAGCTCCTCCTGCCGGAGGCTCTCCATGCGCATGGCCAGCTGCTCGGAGATCTCACGCTTGAGATCGTTGACCTCGCGGCCGAAGGAGCGCTTCGCCTCTTCGGACAGCCCGCCGAGGTTTTTCAGCAGCGCCGTCACCAGACCCTTCTTGCCGAGAAAGGCGACGCGCAGCTCCTCCAGCTCGCGCTGGCTCTGGATCCCCTTCAGCTTGTCGAGAAAGCCGGCCTGGAGATTACGGATTTCTTCATTCATATTGACAACCTCCGACAATAGAAGATTCAAAAAACACAGGATTTCCCCGCGGCGGCAAATGCGCGCGGAGAGCGGGAAACAAACATTAAAATATTATCATGTAAGGGCATGGATGTCAACATTCACGGGGCCCAAATCCGGCTGCCTTCCCGGCCTTCGGCGGTCCTGTGAGAACAGCGCTCGCAAAAGGTCGGGAAATGTGATATACTGTATTTCCCGACGTGCTGCCGATCCCCGCCGGCATACGGCGCGGAGAGAGAACAGAGTGGATCGGCGGGAAGAAAAGGAGCGTCGAAAACGATGAAATACTATGTCGCAGCCGATGTGCACGGCTTTTACACCATTCTTCACGACACGCTGGAGCGCGAGGGCTGCTTCAGTGACCCGGAGCCTCACAGGCTGATCCTGCTGGGGGACTGCTTCGACCGCGGCGGCGAGGCGGAAGAGATGCAGCGCTTTCTGCTCGAGCTGCTGGAAAAGGACGAGCTGATCCTGATCCGGGGCAACCATGAGGATCTCTTCGTGGATCTGGTCACCGTGGACAGGGGCCTGCCGGTCCGGCACCATGTGAGCAACGGCACCTACGGGACCGCTCTGCAGCTTACCGGCTTCAGCGCGGCCGAAGCCCGCAGGCGGAACCGGGACTTCGCCGCCGCCGCCCGGCAGACGCCGTACTATAAGCGCATCATCCCCGCCGCGGTCGATTACTTCGAGACCGAGCACTACGTTTTCACGCACGGCTGGATCCCCTGCTTCGAGACGGGCGAGGGCTGCGAATACGACCCCGACTGGAGAAACGCGGACGCGGAGCGCTGGCGGGACGCGAGATGGATCCACGGCATGGAGGCCGCGCAGACCTGCCGGGAGGAGGGGAAGACGATCCTCTGCGGACACTGGCACTGCTCCTACGGGCACGCCGTGCTGGAAAAGGCCGGGCCGGAGTTCGGCCCGGGGGCGGATTTCAGCCCCTACCGTGCCCCGGGCGTCATCGCGCTGGACGCCTGCACCGCCCTCAGCGGCATGATCAACGTCATCACGCTGGAGGACTGACTCTTTACAGCATAAAGCGGACCCCGCCGCGCTTCTGCGCGGCGGGGTCCGCTGTTATTCACAGCGTGATCCGGTACAGTTCAAGCTCCACGCCCGCGTCGGGCTCGTAAACGGTCTTGTCATAGACGCCGCCGTTGGCCAGGATCGTCCGCCGGCTGGCCTCGTTCGAGCACAGACAGGAGACCATGACGCAGTCGAGGCCCAGCGCCCGGCAATAGGACAGCGCCTCGCGCAGCATCCAGGCCGCGGTGCCCTTTCTCCGCTCGGAGGGCCGAACCGAGTAGCCGATGTGCCCGGCGTAACGCGCCAGATAGTCGTTGAGCCTGTGCCGCACCTGGATCATGCCCAGCAGCCGCCCGTCGGACGGGCGGACGCAGAGAAACTGCGTGGCCTGCACCTTGCCCTCCGGCACGGTCTCCGGGCGCTCATAAAGCCGGGTCTCCGCAAGCCAGGCGGCCGGATCTTCGCAGCGGCGCAGGGGCCCCGCGCCGTCCATGGAATCGCCATTGTCCAGAAACTCCTGCCGGTAGGCGCGCACTTCCTCCAGCCACTCCTCGGAGGGGCGGATCAGGATACGGTCGGGCATCTCACTTTTTGCGCTTTTTGTTGGCATACCAGAACATCCAGATCACGATGCAGATCAGGACGACGGCCACCACGATGCCGAGGATCAGGTTGAACAGGCTCCCGACGATGCCGGCCGTGCCCTGGATCAGCTTCACGATCAGCATGAAGCCGAAAACCAGCACGGCGATCAGGACGACCAGACGGGATATTTCCTTGGTGCTCATGCGTTTTCTCCTTTTCCGGCGCTCCTCAGGGCTCTCCGAGGAGCATTGAAATCTGCTTTTCACCGGCCTCCGGGCAGATCGCCCGCAGGCGCTCGACGACCCTGGCCTTCGAGGCGGCCGGGTCCTCGCGATAGGCCTGCTCCATGAAATCCGCGCCGAAGAGAGCCTCCGGCGTTGTGTAGCGGGCCACGCCCCAGCCGTATTCCTTCCCGAATTTGTCGCGCATGTAGTCGAAGTCGCCGATCACGACATAGCACTGCATCTGCAGGCGGGTGATGCGCGTGTCGAAGCCCTTTTCGCCGTCCTTCCCAAAGCCGGACAGGCGCTTGAGTTCGCGGCTCGTAAGGCTGACATTCTGCGCCAGCGTGTCATAGATCCGCTTGTCGGCATGTGGAGCGAAGCCTTCGTCATACAGGGCGTCGAAGTCGTAGCCGCGGCGGCGGTAGTTGGCGAAGACCGGGAAGAAGGCCCGGCTGATAAAGCCCGCGCGGCCGCGGAAGAATTTGCCGTACACACATTCCCCCGTCCTCGCGAGCGGGCCCTTCCACTCCCAGGGGCCCTCCTCGGTGTCGGAAAACCAGAGCCGCGGCGGGGTGTGCTCGGCGATGGAAAAGCCGGGGATCCCGTTCTTGAAGAAGGGAAGGAAACCGAGCCGCTGCACGGTCTCCAGGATCTTCTCCGGCCCGGTCAGTGCTTCGATGGGCAGCATCGATCAGTTCAGATGCTCAAAGCCGTCGTCCGGCCGCGCTTCGGGCTCCGCCTCCGCCTCGCGCAGGTTGAAGACCATGGCCCAGTTGTAGAGCAGCAGCTGCAGCGCCGTGCCGAAGAGCATCAGCTGCATGCCCAGATAGCGCTTGTCCGCCAGGCACATCAGGCAGAGCGCGGCGCCGATCATACAGTCAAAGCGGGCGCGGCGCGGCCTGGCGGTGCCGAAGGGGAAGCCGGCGATGCGGGCGTAGGCGAACATGGCGGCCGAAACGGCGACCATCTCCGGCACATAGGCCCAGAGCACGCTGTTGATGGAGTTGCTGCGGTAGAGATAGACCAGCCATGCGGCAAAGAAAAAGATCGGCGGCAGAGACACGGCGCAGAGCAGGGTCTTCCGCTCCGCAGCCTGATGGGCAAGCTCCAGCAGCAGCGGCGCGGAGATCGCGCTGACCGCGGCCATGGCCGAGAGCACGCGCAGGAAGCGGGCGTATTTATCCGTTTCGGCCTTGGAGAGCAGCGCCATCGCGCCGGCCAGCACGATCATGCCGGCCAGCCAGTTGACGATGCTGAAAAGCTGGTAGTCGTTTCGCAGCGCGCCGACAAAGTCCTCCGGCACGCTGAGCCGCCGCCGGTCGTCCCGCTTGAGAAAGCGCAGGAACACCAGGGCCGCGGCGATGACAAAGGCGGGGAAAAGCACGTTGAAGGCGCTGTTGTCCACAAGGCCGAGGTCGTTGAAGGCGATCATGACCTGCAGCCAGCGCAGCAGGACGCCAAAGGCGCCCGCGCCGATCACATAGAGGCTGAGCTCCAGCGTCTGCAGCAGCTTCTTCCGGATCCGCTTCTTTTCTTCTTCCTGCTCTTTTTTCAGCTTTTCCTGCTCTTCCCTGTTCTCTGCGGAGTCGGCAAGATGCTTCTCCAGCGCGGCCTTCTCCTTCTCCAGGACATCGTCCTGCGCCTCCGCGGCGCCGCGGCGCATCTCCAGCGCCTCGTTGAGCATCTCCGCGACGCTTTGCTGCTTTTCCGGCGCCTCCGCGGCTTCGGCCTGTGTTTCCGGCGCCTCGCTCTGAACGTCCGGCGCTTCGTCCTGCGGCTCGAGCACGTCGCCGCGTTTATCCATAGAATCGTTCTGCATATTCCTTATTCCGTTTCCATAAGAATTGATCAGGCAAACAGCAATCCATGCAGATTGCGTACATTTCATTGTACCCTGATTTGCCCCCTGCGTCAAGACTTGCCGCCTTTCGGAGGAAGAAACGGATGAAAAAAACCATTGTATGCGCCTGGCTCGGCCTGCTGCTGTGCGCGCTGCTGACACTGCTGCCCGTGTCCGCGCCCGGGGAACCGGCCGTGACGCCGTATCCCGCCGCGGCGGAAGCGGCTGTCTATGAAGCGCCGGACACACTGCGGGTGCTGCTGCCGGACGGGGAGATCGAGACCATGGTGCTGGAGGACTACGTCCGCGGGGTGCTTGCGGCCGAGATGCCCGCGGATTTCCCGATCGAGGCGCTCAAGGCGCAGGCGGTCGCGGCGCGGACCTACGCGCTCTACTGCGCCGCAGGGCACAAGCACGGAGGCGCGGACGTCTGCACGCGCTACTCCTGCTGCCAGGCCTGGCAGGACGAGCAGACGCTGCGGGAGCAGTGGGGCGCGGACTACGAGCGCTGCGCGGACAGGCTGCGCCGCGCGGCCGCCGAGACCGCGGGGCAGATCCTGACCTGGGAGGGGGCGCCGGTCTTCGCGGCCTTCCACTCCTCCTCCGCCGGGGCCACCGAGGACTGCGGCGCGGTCT
>CAMJQX010000070.1 GCA_946408145.1 uncultured Clostridia bacterium | reverse complement strand
CGCCGGCGAGGACGACGTGCACGCCTGGACCATCGTGCGCGGCACCAAGGCGCCCAAGGCCGCCGGCAAGATCCACACGGACATCGAACGCGGCTTCATCCGCGCCGAGATCGTGGCCTTCGAGGACCTGAAAGCCTGCGGCTCAATGGCCGCCGCCAAAGAGAAGGGCCTGTTCCGCCTCGAGGGCAAGGAGTACGTCATGCAGGACGGCGACGTGACCATGTTCCGCTTCAACGTGTAAACATTTGAAAAAGGAAAGCGCCTCTTCCCGCGTCACGCGGGAAGAGGCGCTTTCCCTTCTGCCGCCTATAGCAGATACTGCCAGACGGCCCAAAAGTGGCAGAAGCTTCCGAGCAGGCAGAAGATATGGAAGACGGAATGATAGTATTTCCGGTTCTTTCCCAGCCCGTAGAGGATGGCGCCGACGGAGTACATCACGCCGCCGGCGATCAGCCACAGGAGGCCGGGCATGCCCATGCTGCGCCGCAGCGCCGATACGCCGAGCAGGATCGACCAGCCGCTCAGCAGCTGGCAGATCACGGCGGCGACATGATAGCGCTCCAGATCCACCGCGGTGAACACGACGCCGAGCACGGTGAACAGCGCCACCAGAGCGAAGAGCGTCCAGCCCCGCGCGCCGGGGACGCCCAGCAGGGCGACCGGGATATAGGTCCCGAACACCAGCAGGAAGACGTTGCAGTGATCCAGCACGCGCAGGACCTTCTTCCCGCTCAGCCGGGGCGGCAGCGCGTGATAGAGACAGGACATGGTGTACAGCAGGATCAGCGCCGCGCCGAAGAGCGCGGTCGAGGTCACCGCCAGCGCGCCTTTTGCCCGGACCAGCATCAGCACCAGCGCCGCGGCCGACAGCAGCGCCCCCAGGCCGTGGGAAATGGCGTTGAAGAGCTCCTCTCCGAGCGTATAAAAGGGGATCGTCAGCTTCCGCTTTTTCTTTTCCTCCATATCCTTCCTCCCGAAGCAGATGTTTTAGACCGGCAGTGAGCTTGCGTCTCTGCCGGTCCCGTGTTCCTTACTGCTCCTCCATCAGCTTTTTCAGCTCTTTCGTCTCGGCCTCCACGTCCTTCTTGATCTGCCGGATCGAATCCTCATGGGCGGCCTCTGCCTGACGGCGGCCGCGGCGGATCTCCCTCTCCACATCGTGCAGATCGACAGCATCGCCGGCGGCCTGCTTGACGCTCTCCGCCTCGGCGCGGACCTGCTTTTTCAGCTCGCTGAGATCCTGACGGCTCTGCCTGGCGGCGTCCTTCAGCTCGGCGCGGATATCCTTTTCCATTTTCTTGAAGTCTTTCAGTTTCTGTTCCTCCCGATCTTTGATGCGGCGGTAGAAGGTGTTGGGCTTGAGATCAAGCCGCGTCATGGCCTCGCGGGCGGTGATCTGCCCGTCCTTCCAGAGGGAGACTACGCTGTCAAACAGCGTCTCGTCTACGGCGATGGGCCTGCGGCCCTTGTATTTCCCCTCTTCCCGGGCGCGTTCAATGCCTTCCCGCTGCCTGTCCAGCCGATCTTTCCGCTCCAGGCGCAGCAGCGCCCGGCAAAAGCCGATGATCGCGACGCCGGTCTCCGTGCGGGTGTCGAAGCCTTCCGCTGCGCAGACACAGTCGATCCCGCGGTCCGCCAGAGCGCACAGGGCGGAGAGCAGCTCGCGCGCGTGATCCGCCGCGTCGGTCAGGGATTCGACCCGGATGCAGTCACCCGGACGGGCCTTTTCGACGGCGGCAAGGAAATCCTTGCGATTGTCAGCCGTCCACAGGGTCATGAGAACACCTCCTCTGTCGTTTGACCAGAGGATAACACAAAGAGCGGGGTGTGTCAATAGGGTATTTGTGAATATATGACACATTTCAAAAACTGTTCACAATTTATTTGAAACACAGAGGCGCGGCAAGGACGGCCCGCCGTGACGCGAAAACAGGGAACCGCAGAGCGGTTCCCTGTTTTCGGTCGGACAGACAGGAGCTTTCAACCCCCCGGCTCAGCGATGCACGCTCTTTCCGGCGCGTCGGATCGCCTCGTGCTCCTTCTGCAGCTCGCGGCAGAGCGCCGCGGAGGACCAGTTGACATTGTGCTCCGTGACCACGGCCTTGAGCGCCACGGGCGTGCGGCCCTGGCGCAGGGCCTCGAGAAAGCCGGAAAACTGCGCGGAGGACAGGCCGTGCATCAGAAGCATCTCCGCTTCGAAGGCCTCCGCCGGCGCGTCGGCGGGGGAGAAGCCCTCCAGCCCGAGCAGCGCGCCGACCGGCTGCGAGTACTCCTCCGGCGCGACGCTGCGGACGGCAACGCCGAGCTTCCGGGCCGCAAAGCCGATCTTCAGCCGCTTGGCTTCATCCTTGATGTTGTAGAGCAGTACCAGAGCCATGTCTGCACCTCCCGTCGTTTTCGCTCCGCATGGATCATTGTATCTCAGGCCGCCCGGAAAGGCAACAAAAAAACGCCCCTCCCGGGACGCGGAAAAGGCATAAAAAAGAACTAAGCCCTGACTGCGACTCACACAAATTTCTCACACAGTCAGGGCTTAGCTCTCCGAATTCTTGGTATCTAGCATCCTGGTTACCTCTCTTTCTTCAGATTTTTCGCTGGCCTGTCATTGTCGGGACACCGTCATGGCACTTAAGGAGGATCCATCGATCCGATCTCATAAGCGAGATAAGCTGTTTGCCGTCGTTCCCGCTGCCTGATCCCGGTCAGCTCACCTTTGCCCATATTGGATTTGGGCCGGTCTTATATGTACATCGGGTTCTCACCCTTTCTGGCTATACTATAGCAAATCCCGAACGCAAAAACAAGAGCAATTCTGTACAAACCCAACAAAACAAACTTGTGCTGACTGCTGAAAATCCGCATGTCTCCATCAAAACGACGGAAAAGACTTGACATGGCGGCTGCTTTCAGGATATGATGCCTGTGTTGGGTCAAAAAGACGCAGCAAAACCGCCCGGTTTCGACCGGGCGGTTTTGTCATGCGATCCTTGTTTCGACAGCTCGCAAATTTTCGTATGCTTCCTGCCGGGCATCAGCTTCAGCAGGCGTTATTCCTTCCCCGACCCTCTCTTCCGAACGATCTCGATGACGACCAGCGCGATCCCGGCGATCACGCCGATGGTGAACCAGACGCTGTGCAGCGTGAGACGCCCGTCCGATTCGACCATGTTCAGCATGTTCACGAACAGCGCGGCGTCGAGTCCCAGTACGACCAGCGCGCGGTTTGCCCCGCCGATCAGCTTTTTGACCGGGCGCGCCCGCACCAGGAAGGGGAGGAAAATGAGGCCGAGCCCGAAGAGGATCGCGCTCGCGGCGATCCCGAACCAGTCCCCGTGGGAGTAGAGGGCGGTGACGCCCATCAGCAGCAGGAGACTCGCGGTGAACGCGCAGAAGGTCCAGAAAAGCTTGTCCTCCGGCATCACGATCGGCACGACGATCAGAGACGCCAGCACGAGCATCGCCGCCACGACGACGGAGACCCAGGACAGTGAAGGTCCCGTTACGAGGTTGAGGACGAGGCAGATCAGGATCGGGATCATAAACAGTCCCGATACCGTACCGCCCACCGCGGCGGAGCGGCGGCGGAAGCGCCGAACGGCGTATTGAATGACAGACTCCTTCTCGCTGCGCAGGTCGGTTTCCAGCTCCGTCTGCCGCAGCAGATCCAGAAACTCGCAGCAGTCCGGGCAGCCCTGCAGATGCTCTTCGACCATTTCACGGCTCTTCTCGCTGCAGGCATCGTCTGCGTACAGCGGGAGCAGGTCGCGGATCACTTCACAATCCAGATTCATGTTTCACCCATCCTTTCCCGGAGCTTGAGTTTGGCGCGGTGGTATGTGACGCGGGCCCAGTTTTCGGTCTTCCGGAAGATCATCCCGATCTCCCGGAAGCTCAGCTCTCCGAAGATGCGCAGCTCGAACACCTCGCGGTAGGGCTCCTCCAGCGCGTGCAGCGCCATGTGGATGCGGAAGGAGCTGTCCCGATCCGCGGCGGCCTGCTCGAGACTCTTTCCCGTGTCGGGCGTCTCCTCCGGCAGCTCGCCGAAGCGGCTTCGACGCCGCTTTTCGTCCAGAAACAGATTCTTCGCGATCGCGCACAGCCAGGTCGCCTCGTCCGATTCGCCGCGGAAACCGCTCTGCTTCGAGAGGGCGCGGAAAAAGGTCTCCTGCGTGAGCTCTTCCGCCTGCGAGCGATCCCCGGAGAGGGTCATCACATAGGAGAAGACGCGCATGTAGTAAGCCTCGTAGAGCTTCTCGCTTCTGTCCTGAGTCACATTCTCACCTCCTGCCTTCCAAACTCGTCGATTAGACGGGGCGTTCTCGGATTCGTTACAAAAAAAGAAAAATATCGCATGAAAAACGGACGGGATGCCTGGAGCGTCCCGCCCGTTTTTTACTCCTGCGGCACGAGCCGGGGGAGGCTGCGTTCCACGATCTCGAGGATCACGGTATCATACTCCGCATCGGCAAAGCGGCTGAGATCATAGTCCGCCGCGCGCGAGAAGACGGCCGCCTCGAAGGCGTCGGCCAGATAGGGATAGAGTGCGATCCCGAAGGAGTCCCGCCAGCAGAGGAGCTTCCCGCTGCCCGCGGCGCTCTCGGTGCGGATCGTGACGGCATTGCCGCCGTTGACCTCATTGAGGGCCTTGTAGTGCAGCCCTGTCAGATCGCTCACTTCCTCCTCCCGCCCGGGGAGGGTGGGGTAGAGCATCTCATAGAGATCGCCCCTGTGCAGGCCGTTGGCGCGGAAAATGTGCCCGGCGTAGCCGCTTTCGCGCCCAAGCGCGGCGAGGATCGTGTCGGCCCCGACGGCGGCGCCCTCCGCGGTCCAGTGGGAGTCCGTCCGATAATACAGCAGCTCCTTCGACAGCGGCGTAAAGAGATCGGCGTAGTGCACGCCGTACCGCTCCAGATACGGCATCAGCCTCACCGCGTTGCCGGATTCATGCCGATCGGCGATCGTGCGCGGCATATACTCCGGATAGAGGCTGTTCTTGTTCGGGGCGATGGTGAAGACAAAGGCCTTGCCATCGGCCTCGAGCGAATCCTGCAGCGCGCGCAGACGCTGGGCGATCTGCTCCAGCTCCGCGTCCGACAGCGCTTTGCCCGTGTAGTCGTCAAGCGTCTCGCCGTAATACAGGAAGCCGTCGCGGCCAAGGATGACCTGCTCCTCCGCGGAAGTGAGCAGCAGATGCTCGTGGATCCATGACCAGATCGAGATCATCTCCTGCCGCAGCGCAAAGCGGTCGGCGACGTAGTCTGCGGTCTCGCTGAGCATGCCGAGGCCGAAGCGCGGCGGGGGCGAGAGGATCTCGTTGGCCCCGGCGGCGCTCTCAAAGCCGAGCAGCATGCCGACGGATGGGATCAGCAGCAGCGCCAGAAACAGCGTTATGAAGATTTTGGAGAGGATTTTCATAGGCGTTTCGGTTCAGAACTGGAAATAGATGAAGGGGTGGAAGCCGCCCCTGGACAGGCAGAGCATGCACAGGCACAGGAGCGCCAGGCTCAGAAGATCGGCGACGGGCTCGGGGAGCCTCACGCGCTCGCGAAGCTTCGGCACGAGGCTGCCGGCCAGCAGCACGGCCAGCGCCGCGGTCAGGATCGCGGCGGGAGAGAGCAGGCGCGCCAGCAGGAGGCTCCCCTCGGCGGTGACGCTGCCGGTGAAAAGCGCCGCGATCAGGCGAAAGCCGTCCGAGAGGGAATCGGCCCGGAAGATCGCGAACAGCAGCGTCACGCAGAGCATGGTATACACGCGGCAGAGCAGGCGGCCCGCGCGGCTTTTCTCCAGCCTTTTGACCGGGATCAGCCCCCAGTCCTCGGCGCTGGACAGCAGCCCGTGCGCGAGGCCCCAGAACACGAAGGTCCAGTTCGCGCCGTGCCAGATGCCGGTGCAGAGAAAGACGATGAAGCGGTTGAGCGCCGCCCGCGCGCGCCCTCTGCGGTTGCCGCCGAGCGGGATGTAGAGATATTCCCTGAACCAGGTGGACAGGCTCACGTGCCACCTGCGCCAGAATTCGCGGATCGAGGCCGCGCCGTAGGGGAAGAGGAAGTTTTCGCGGATCGTGAAGCCGAACATCTGCCCCATGCCGATGGCCATGTCGCTGTAGCCGCTGAAATCGTAGTAGATCTGCAGCGTGTAGCACACGGCGCCGAGCCACATCACGCGGCTGTCCGGCGTGCCGGAGAGCGTCGCGTAGGCCGCGTCCGCAAGATACCCGACGCTGTCGGCGATCAGCAGCTTTTTCGCCAGACCCCGCACGAAGCGGCGGATGCCCGCGGCGCTCCGCTCCGGTGTGAGAATACGGTGGTCGATCTGTGCGGAGATGTCGTGGTACTTGACGATCGGCCCGGCGATGAGCTGCGGGAAGAAGGAGATATAGAGCAGGAGCTTGAGGAAGTCCCGCGTCCCCGCTTCCGGATCCCTGTAGGTGTCGATCACATAGCTCAGACCCTGGAAGGTGAAGAAGCTGATGCCGATGGGCAGCAGGATCCCGGTCATGGGGAAGGCGGTGCCAAGCGCGGCGTTGAGGTTGTGCAGGATAAAATCGGTGTACTTGAAGACGCCGAGGATGCCGAGGTTGAGCACGACGGATACGGCGAGCACCGCTTTGCTGCGCGCGAAGCGACCGGTCAGCAGCACGCCCGACAGATAGTTGATCAGCACCGAGGCGAGAAACAGCGGTACATACTGCAGCTGCCCGAAGGCGTAGAACACCAGGCTCGCGAGCGCGAGCAGCAGGTTCTGCAGGCGGATGCTCCGCTTCGTCAGCCTTGTCAGCAGAAAGACCAGAGGCAGAAACACAAACAGAAAGATCGCCGAACTGAAGACCATGTGTTTCCCTCCTTCCGGTCAGGAATCCGACTAAAACATAACTATAGCACAGTTTTTCGCGCTTGACAACGCTTTCCGGGGTACAGGATGCGGCGCTGCGAAAAAAATGCACGAGCGCCGCAAATAGTATTTGACGCGGCGGAAAAATGTGCTATACTATGATTAAGTAGACATAATATGGTTGCGATATAAGAAAGGAGCGTGCGAAGATGAATACGATGCGGAAGATCCTGTGCTTTGTGCTGTGCATGGTCCTTTGCCTTGCGCTGCTGCCGGCGGCCTGCGCCGAGGACGAGATCGTCGTGCCGGGCGAGACGGCCAGCGTGAGCGATCAGGCGGCCGACACCACATGGTACGGCGGCTGGAAACAGATCGACGGCAAGTGGTATTTCATCGACGGCAGCGGCAACAAGGCCAAGGGCCTGTGCAAGGACGACAAGGGCGTCACCTATTATTTTGACAACAACGGCGTCATGCAGACCGGCTGGCAGAAGATCGGCGGCGGCTGGTATTATTTCAGCAGCAGCGGCGCCATGCAGACCGGCTGGGTCAAGACCAACGGCAAGTGGTACTATCTCAGCAGCAGCGGCGTGATGCAGACCGGCTGGGTGCAGGACGGCGGAAAGTGGTATTACATGGACACCAGCGGCGCCATGCAGACTTACTGGGTCAAGATCGGCGGCAACTGGTATCACTTCACCGGCAGCGGTGTGATGCAGACCGGCTGGATCAAGTCCGACGGCAAATGGTACTACCTGCAGAGCAGCGGCGCGATGAAGACCGGCTGGGTCAAATCCAGCGGCAAGTGGTACTATCTGGGTGAGAGCGGCGCCATGCTGACGCGCACGGTCATCCACACCGACAGCGGGATCTATGCCGTGGGCGACGACGGCGTGATGCTGACCAACACCACCGTCCAGACCACCGACGGCAGCCACTACCACTTCGGCGCGGACGGCAAGTGCGACAACCGCTACTGAG
>CAMJQX010000069.1 GCA_946408145.1 uncultured Clostridia bacterium | reverse complement strand
GCAAGGAGGCCTCCGGCACCGGCTGCATGAAGCTGATGATGAACGGCGCCGTGACCATCGGCACGCTTGACGGCGCGAACGTTGAGATGTACGAGCGCCTCGGCGATGAGAACATGTTCCTCTTCGGTCTGCACACCGACGAGATCGCCAACTGGCGCCGCCACGGCTACGATCCCAACGGCATGGCCCAGAAGGACGCGGAGATCATGCGCGTGCTCAACCGCTTCAGCCAGGGCTTCCGGGACGGCAAGAGCTATTCCGACCTGGTCTCCAGCCTGCTCTACGGCGGCGACCAGTACATGCTCATCGCCGACTACCGCAGCTATGCCGACTGCCAGAGCCGTATGTACGAGCGCATCGCCGACGAGAGCGAGCGCGCCCGTCTGGCCATCGTGAACACCGCGCAGAGCGGCTTCTTCGCCGCCGACCGCGCCATCGAGGAATACGCGAAGAACATCTGGCACATCCAATAAACCGAAACGCAGGTCATCCTGAGCGCAGCGAAGGATCTCGGCATCTCCGCCTGGGATCCTTCGCCGCTTCGCTCCTCGGGATGACTCTTTTTTATGGGAGAAACAGCATGGGAGACTGCATCGCCGTCGTGGGCGGCATGAACGTGGATATCGGCGGACGGCCGGCGAGGCGGCTCGTCCTGAAGGACTCCAATCCCGGCCGGGTCAGCATCCGGCCCGGCGGCGTGGGGCGCAACATCGCGCACGATCTGCGCCTGCTCGGCATGGAGGTGCGCATGCTCAGCGCCGTGGGCGACGACGAGCACGGTGAGCTGCTGCTGCGCAGCTGCGCCGCCTGCGGGATCGACACCTCGCTCTGCCTGCGCGCGGAGGGGGAGAGCAGCTCCACCTATCTCTACATCACCGACGAGCACGGGGATATGCAGCTGGCCGTCGCGGACATGGATGTGACCGCGCGCATCACGCCGGCCGTGATCGCGGCGCGGCTCGACGCGCTCAACGCCGCCCGCGCCGTGGTAGTGGACGCGAATCTCGAGGCCGAGACGCTCGAATACCTCGCCGCGCATGTGACGGCGCCGCTCTGCGCCGACCCGGTCTCCACCGGCAAGGCCGGGCGCATGCGCCGGATCCTGCCGCGCCTCGCCTTCATCAAGCCCAACGCGCTTGAGGCCGAGACCCTGACCGGCGAGGCCGAGCCGGAGAAGGCCGCGCGGGCGCTGCTCGCCGCCGGGGTCAGACGCGTCTTCCTGAGCCTGGGCGCGCAGGGCATGCTCGCCGCAGAGGGGGAGAAGCTGATCAGTCTGCCCTGCGAGCAGGCGCGGGTGCTCAACACCACCGGCGCGGGCGACGCGGTGACCGCCGCGCTGGTCTGGGCCGGCGTGCGGGGCTTGGATCTGGAGCGGAGCCTGCGCTTTGCCCTCCGGGCCGGGGCCGTCACCACCGAGTGCATGGAGGCCAACAATCCGGCGCTCTCCGAGCTGCCTGCGCTCTTCGGCCTGTGACGCGCGGGGCTGTCACGCAGCGCATAAAACACGCCCGGCGGAGCCGTACCATAGGGTACAGCTCCGCCGGGCGTTCATATTTGCGAGAGTGAATCAAGAAGGCTTAGGGATTGGTGCACACGCCGGAGGTGTTGAAGTGGTAGACCTTGCCGCCGATCTCGCGGCTCGTGTCGGCGAGCATCGCGCCGCTCGATTCAAAGTAGTACCATTTGCCGTTGTAGGACAGCCAGCCGGTCTTCATCGCGCCGCTGCTCTGGAAGTAGTACCACTTGCCGCCGATCTGCTGCCAGCCGGTGACCATGGCGCCGGAGCTCTTGAAATAATACCAGCTGCCGCCGATCTTCTGCCAACCGGTGACCATCGCGCCGGAGCTGCCGAAATAATACCACGAGCTGCCGGACTTGACCCAGCCGGTCTGCATCACGCCGGCGCTGCTGAAGTAATACCATTTGCCGCCGATCTGCTCCCAGCCGGTGGCCTTCGAGCCGTCGTTTTTGAAATAGTACCACTTGCCGTCGGTCTTGACCCAGCCAGCCTGACCCTTCACCCTGCCGTCGGAGAAGCCGCTGTCGTCAAAATCGTACTGCTTGCCGCCGATCGCATAGCGCCCGCCGGCGAGCGCCCTCGCGTCGGAGCCGAAGTACATCCAGCCGAGATTGCCCATCTTGAGCCACTGGTTGGTGAACAGGGCGCCGCTGGCCGAGGCGTGGTAATAATAGTTTGTCTGATCGGTCCAGTCGTAGCTGGAGAAATACCAGACCTTTTCTCCCGCGCACTCGACGTTGCAGTTGCCGTAGGTGTCGGTATACATGCGGCCCTGATAGTCGAAGCCGTAGTAGTACTCGCCGATCTTCCGCACCTGGCCGGTCACGGGCCTGCCGTTCTCGCAGTAGTACCAGTAGCCGTTGTATTTTGTCCAGCCGTCCTTCTTGAGGCGGACGGCATAGCCGTTCCCGTCCACGATATAGGCGTAGCCGTCGTCGCCGGTGGTGATGGTGTTCGTGGCCATCAGCCCGCCGTAATAGAAGTAGTAGTCGTGACTTCCGACCCGCCGGAAGCCATGCGCCGCGGCCCCGTCCTCGCCGTAGTAATACCAGTACACCACGGAGCCGGACGTGTCCTTGTACCAGGCGTTCACGTACAGCTTGCCGTCCGCCTTCGCGCGGTAATAGCTGCCGCCGTCGTGCGTGTAGATCACGTGCACGCGGTCCTTCTGCATGACGCCGGTGAGATCGAAGACATACCAGGCATCGCCGATCTTCTTGTTCGTGTTGCGCACGGGGCTGCCGTTTTCATAGTAGTAGGTTTTGCCCGCCGCGTCGGTATACCAGCCGTTTTCGGGCGGCTCCGCCGCGTCCGCAAAGGCGGCCGGCAGCAGCGACAGGCACATCACGAGACACAGCAGCAGGGAAAGGAAACGTTTCGTCATGGATACAGCCTCCTTATTCATAATAGCGTAAATCGGGGATCGCTTATCCGAGGATGATGTCACAGATCCTGTCCACGGTCTCCGTCGGCAGGTCGGCGTACATCGGCAGCGTGAGCACCCGGTCGGAGATGTGCGCGGCTATGGGGGTGTCCGCCGGATCGAAGCCGGGTACGCCGCGGTAGCATTCGAAGGCGTTGGTCAGCGGGTAGAAATACTTGCGGGCGTAGATGTCCTGCTCCGCGAGCCGGGCATAGACCTCATCCCGCGTGTATTTGTACCCGTCGAAGACGACGGGGTAGTAGGCGTAGTTGAAGCGGACGCCGTCGGGGACGCGGTTGATGCGCAGGCCGGGCACGCCGGAAAGCCGGGCGTCGTAGCGCTCGGCCGCGGCGCGGCGCTTGGCGATCTCCGCGTCCAGATGCCGCAGGTTGCAGATGCCCATGGCCGCGCAGAACTCGTTCATCTTGGCGTTGCCGCCCACATAGGGCGTGGACTCCGGCCCGTGGATGCCGAAGTTCTTCAGATCGCACAGGCGCTGCAGCATTTCCGCGCTGCGCACGCAGACCGCGCCGCCCTCGATGGTGTTGAAGACCTTGGTGGCGTGGAAGGAGAACATGGCGGCGTCGCCGAAGCAGCCCGCGCTCACCCCGTCCCGCTCCACGGCGAAGGCGTGCGCCGCGTCGTAGATGACGGGCAGGCCGTGCCTTTTCGCGACGGCGTCGATCGCGTCCACGTCGCAGAGGTTGCCGTAGACGTGCACGGGCAGGATCGCGGCGGTCTTTTCGGTGATCAGCGCCTCGATCTTTGCCGGATCCATCGTGAAGGTCCCGGGGTCGATGTCACAGAACACCGGCGTGCAGCCGCAGCGCACGATGGCGTGCGTCGTGGAGGCGAAGGTGAAGGGCGTGGTGATGATCTCCCCGTGCAGGCCGAAGGCCTCGATGACGTTCTCCAGGGCCAGATGGCCGTTTGTGAAGAGCGTCAGATACTCGCAGCCGAGGAGCTCGCGCAGCTGCGCCTCCAGGGCCTTATGCTTGTCGCCCATATTGGTCAGCCAGTGGCTGTCCCAGAGGCCGCGGATCTCTTCGCAGTATTCCTCGAAGCCCGGCATGGACGAGCGGGTCACATTGATGACAGACATTTCACATCCTCCAGTCCAGAAGGCTCTCCACCATGTCCAGATCGAACACGGGGATGCCGCAGGCCTCCTTTACCCGCCTGCGCTCGGCAAAGGAGTCGTCGATAAAAATGGAATCCGGCTCGATGAAGCGCGTTTTGTCGTCGTCGCGGCCGAGCCGTATGATCTCGTCGAAGAGGGCCGGCGAGACCGCAAAGCGCTCGAGATCGGGCAGCAGCTCCGTATCGTGCCGGGAGAGCAGGACGATGCGTTTGCCCTTGTTCCGCGCCTGATAGAGAAAGCCGATGAGCTCGGTGTTGACCTTGCCGTCCACGATCAGCGTGTCGTCAAAGTCCACGTAGACGTTCTCATAGGCGATGTCGGTTGCGAAGCGGCTGATGAAGGCGCGGTCCAGAAGCTCCGCGTTGCCGTTGCCGAGCAGCTCGACGTCGAAGCCCCAGTGGTTGTACAGGGTCAGCAGCGGGAGATTGTAGCCGAGGTTGCGCGTCGCGCCCATGGTGCCGGCCACGCGGGGAGCGGCCTCCATCAGGCGGTAGTCGCCCGCGCCGTTTCGCTTGAGCTGGAAGAACCAGGCGCCGTTGAAGGACAGGCGGCGGTTGAGATCCTCCGCGATCTCCCTGACCCGTGCGTCCGCCGGGAAGGGGCGGGTGCGCACGGCGATGCCCGCGCGGATGCGCTCGCGGCTGCGCGGCGAGACCAGACGCAGCGCGCCGTGCCGGTCGGTGAAGCAGTCCACGGTGAACTCCTCGCCGGGCAGGTATTCGCAGATCGCGTAGTCCGTGCCTTCGGCGAGGGCCTCGTCGAGCGCGGCGCGGCCGTCGATGCGGCGGGCGCCCTGCGAGCCCTGCCCGACGGCGGGCTTGATGAAGACCGGGTAGGCGGGCACGTCCTCAGCGCGCGTCCAGCTCCGGGGCAGATAATCGGCCCCGGCGAGGAAGGCGTAGGTCCGGTTCTTGTCGCGGCATATCTCCACCGTCTCGGGATCGGAGGTGACGACGACGGCGTGCAGCCTGTCCCGCGCGCGGGTCAGCGCGAGCAGGGCGCTGTCGTGGGCGGGGTAGACATAGTCGATGGCGTTTTCGTCGATGATGCGGTTGAGCGCCTCGATCAGGTCCGGATCGTCCGCATAGGGCAGACCCTCGAAGCAGCGCTCAAACACGAACTCCGCGTGGCAGGGCACGCTGGTCGCGCCGAAGAGGCGCACGAATTTCGACCGGCGCAGGGCCTGATGGATCTCAAAGGCGATCTCCGTCCCCGCGGGGAAGACCAGAACGTTTTTCTTTTCAGCCATTGTCGCTTGCCTCCTTGCCGCGGCGGAGCATTTTTCGGAGCATGGAGAGGATCAGCTCGAAGCTGTCGAGCTTCAGGAGCCTGGAGCCGAGCACATAGACGAGCATGCCCAGCGGGATCTGGATGAGCAGCGTGAGCGCGTCGTGCAGGCCCAGAAGCGTCACCGGCCAGACGCATGCCGCCATCACGAGGCTCAGCGCCAGCACGGGCAGCACGTCCCGCAGCTGCTGGCGGTAGGGATAGCCGAGCAGGCGGCGGTTGGGCCAGGCGTTGATGAGCAGTGAGGCCACGCCGCAGAAGAGCTGCCCCAGCGCCATCGCGAAGGCGCCGATGCGCACCGTGAACAGGAGCACGGCGGTTTCCAGCACCTTCTTGATGATCTCAAGGCGCAGGAACACGTCGCTCCGGCCGACGGCCTTGACCGCGTTGAGGTTGGCCGTGTGCACGGGGAAAAAGGCGTAGTAGACGCAGAAGATCTGCAGGAAGGGCACGCAGGGCAGCCATTTCGCCGTCAGCAGCAGGCGCACGAGCGGCACGGCGCAGGCGGCGAGCCCCGCCATGAGCGGCATCATCACGTAGCTGCTGGTGCGGATGGCGCGGCGCGTCATCTCCCGCAGGGCGTCGATGCGGTCCTGCGCGTCGGACAGCACGGGCAGCAGCACGCTGTCGATGGAGTAGTTGATGTTCTCGACGACCAGATTCGGCAGATGGTTGCCGCGGTCGAAGAAGGCGAGATCCTCGTCGGTGTAGCGCACGCCGATCACGAGCGGGTAGATCTTCAGATACACGGTGTCGAGCAGCTGCGCGCCGAGGAGCTTCCAGCCGTAGGAGAGCAGGGCTTTGAGCCGCTCGAGCGAGAACATGCGCTTCGGCCGCCAGCCGACCGTGAACCACAAAATGACCGTGTTGACCGTGACGTTTGACAGCTGCTGCGCCGCCAGCGCCCAGACGCCGAAGCCGCGCAGGGCCATGGCGATGCCGAGCGCGGCGGAGAAGAGCGTTCCGCCGAGGGTCGCGAAGAAGAAGCGCTTGAACTGCAGCGTCTTGGACACATAGGCCTGCTGCACGTTCTTGACGCCCGCGACCACGAGCGTGAGCCCCAGCACGCGCAGGATGGGCGTGAGGCCGGGGTCGTGGTACATGCGCGCGATCAGCGGCGCGAAGAGGAACAGCAGCGCGTACAGGAACACGCCGAAGCTCAGGTTGAACCAGAACACCGAGGAGTAGTCCAGATCGTCCGGATCCTTCTTCTGGATCAGGGCGTTGGCCATGCCGCTGTCCACGAAGACCAGGAGGATCGCGGTGAAGACCGCGACCTTGGTGATCGGCCCGTACTCCGCCGGGTCGAGGATGCGGGCCAGCACGACCGTGACCGCAAAGGACACAAGCTGCGCCCCGCAGCGCTCGAAGAAACGCCATATCAGATTGGAGACGACTTTTGCTTTTTTATCCATAGGTTTTCAGTCTAAATAGCCCTTGCGTTTTCTGTACCAGCGGTGCAGGCGGGGGAAGGCGCGCTTCACAGCCGTGCTGACGCGGCGGCCCATGCCCATACGCCGGTGGATTTCGTCGTAGGGCGGGCGGACCATCTCGTCCACGCGGCCCTCGATATATAACAGCTCATATTCGCGCTCGAGGATCACGGCGTCGGTCTGCAGGCGCTGCGCGGCGTCGGCGTGCGGCCGGACGGCGCGGAGCATGGCCAGCTCCCCCTGGATGAAGCGCTTGAGCTTGGCGTAATGCCGGTCGACGCCGCTGCTCCAGGCGCTGGGGTTGCTGCCGATGCGGTAGAGGGACATCGGCCGGTCGAGGAAGCGCACCTTCCCCTTCATCGTCAGCCACACGCCGACGGCGTAGTCGGTGAAGCCATAGGAGTAGGCGACGTTGCGGAAGTCCGGGGGATCGACGATGTATTCCCGCCGTGCCATGATCGAGCTCGTGTGAAAGGCGTGGGACATGCCGCGCACGACCTGTGAAAAGGGGATGTCCCGATCTCCGCTCTGCTCGAAGAGGATCCTGTCCGGCGCGCTGCCGTCGGTGTAATGCGCCGTCGTGTTGTGCACGCAGGCGCTGTACTCCGGGTGTGCGTCCAGAAAATCGACCTGCCGCTGCAGCTTCGTCGGGTCCGTCCAGCAGTCGTCCCCCTCGCAGGCGGCCAGATACTGCCCGCGCGCGGCGGGAAAGAGCAGCGCGTCGTAGAGGTTGACGCCCTGGGAATACAGGTTCTTCTCCTGCAGGAAGGGGCGCACGATCTCCGGGTACTTCTCCGCGTACTCGCGGATGATGTCGGCGGTGCCGTCGGTCGAGGCGTCGTCGCTGACCAGGACCTCGAAGGGGAAGTCCGTCCGCTGTGTCACGAAGCTCTCCAGCGCCTGCCGGATATAGGGCTCATGCTGATAAGCGGTGCAAAGCACGGATACCTTGATCTCCATGACGCCCTCCTGTCCATAATCATTCATATTATTATACCGCCAAATACCGGAGAATGCAAACAAAAAGACGCGGGCGGCCTTTGCGGCCGCCCGC
>CAMJQX010000068.1 GCA_946408145.1 uncultured Clostridia bacterium | reverse complement strand
GCAAGACAGCGCGGCACGGCACCTATTTTGAGATGCTGGGCAACTTCTCCTTCGGTGACTACTTCAAGCGCGAGGCGATCCACTGGAGCTGGGAGTTCCTCACCTCGCCCGACTGGGTCGGCCTTGACCCGGATCGTCTGTATCCCTCTGTCTATGTGGATGACGACGAGGCGTGGAACATCTGGCATGACGAGATCGGTATCCCGCCCGAGAGGATCTTCCGCTTCGGCAAGGAGGACAACTTCTGGGAGCACGGCGCCGGCCCCTGCGGCCCCTGCTCGGAGATCTACTACGACCGCGGCGAGAAGTACGGCTGCGGCCGGCCCGACTGCACGGTCGGCTGTGACTGCGACCGCTATATCGAGGTCTGGAACGACGTTTTTTCCCAGTTTGACAATGATGGCGAGGGCAACTATTCCGAGCTCAAGCAGAAGAACATCGACACCGGCATGGGCCTCGAGCGTCTGGCCGTCGTGTGTCAGGACGTGGACTCTCTGTTCGACGTCGACACCGTGATGAACATCACGCACAAGGTCAGCGAGCTGACGGGTGCTTTCTACGGCAGGAGCCACAAGATGGACGTGTCCCTGCGCGTCATCACCGACCATATCCGCGCGTCCACCTTCATGATCTGCGACGGGGTGCTGCCCTCAAACGAGGGCCGCGGCTACGTGCTGCGCCGCCTTCTGCGCCGTGCCGCGCGCCACGGTAAGCTCCTCGGCGTGAACAATCCCTTCCTTTATGAGGTCGTGGATACCGTCATCCATGAAAACGAATGCCAGTACCCCGAGCTTCGCGAGAAGCAGGCCTATATCACACGCGTCGTCAAGACGGAGGAGGAGAACTTCGCCAGAACGATCGACGCAGGCATGAAGATCTTTTCCGAGCTTCTGGCGGCCCATAAGGAGAAGGGCGAGACCGTTTTCTCCGGCGCCGACGCTTTCAAGCTGTATGACACCTACGGCTTCCCGGTGGATCTCACGATCGAGATGTGCGCCGACGAAGGTATGGGCGTCGACGAGGAGGGCTTCCGCCAGCTCATGGAGGAGCAGCGCGTGCGTGCCCGCAAGGCGCGTGAGGCGCTTGGCGACCTCGGCTGGGCCGGCATCGAGTTCGGCAAGGACATCCCGGAGACCGTGTTCGAGGGCTATGACAAGAAGACAGTCGAGGCCAAGGTGCTGGCGATCGTGGCAGACGGCGAGCTTCGCGAGGAGATCCCGGCCGGGACGGAGGCCATCGTCGTTCTCGACCGTACGGTGCTCTACGCAGAAATGGGCGGACAGGTCGGCGACCACGGCAAACTCAGCGCGGAGGGGATGCTCTTTACCGTCAGCGACGTCCAGAAGAACAAGGGCGGCAAGTACATGCACTATGGCAAGCTGGAGCAGGGAGACCTCAAGCTCGGCGACCTTGTTGCGGCGAGCTACTGCGAAAAGCGCCGTGCCGCCATCGCCCGCGCCCACAGCGCGACGCATCTGCTGCAGAGCGCTCTGCGCGGCGTGCTGGGCGATCATGTGCATCAGGCAGGCTCTCTGGTGGAGCCTGATTTCCTGCGCTTTGACTTCACGCATTTCTCCGCCGTGACGCCCGAGCAGCTTCGTCAGGTGGAGGACGCCGTCAACGAGGCGATCCTGAGCGGTCTGGATATCAACGTGAAAGAGATGCCCGTTGCGGAGGCCAGAGCGGCCGGCGCGACCGCACTCTTCGGCGAGAAGTACGGTGACATTGTTCGCGTGGTCAGCATGGGCGACTACAGCGTCGAACTCTGCGGCGGCACGCATCTGAACAACACCGCCAGGGCCGGCGGCTTCCACATCGAGTCCGAGGGCTCTGTCGCCTCCGGCGTGCGCCGCATCGAGGCGACCACCGGCCTCAGGACGATCCAGCGCCTGCACGACGATATCGACGCGATCGCCGCTGTTGCCGCGCTCTTCAAGGCCAACCCGAACGATATGCTGCAGAAGGTCGAGCAGCAGGCGAGCGAGCTCAAAGAAGCCAAGCGACTGATCCAGCAGTACAAGGACAAAGAATCCGCCGGCGGAGCCGACGCCATGCTGCGCGACGCCAAAGAGGTGAACGGGCTGCATGTCGTGACCGCAAAGGTCGAGGGCGACGCAAATGCCCTGCGCAAGATGGGCGACGCGCTGCGCGATAAGGATCCGCGCGTCGTGGCGGTGCTGGCCGCCATCAACGGCGAAAAGCTCACCTTCCAGTGCGTCTGCGGCAAGGATGCCGTCAGCGCGGGCGTCAAGGCGGGCGACGTGATCCGCTGCGTCACCGCGATCGCCGGCGGCAAGGGCGGCGGCAAGCCGGATTCCGCCATGGGCGGCGGCACCGACTGCAGCAAGTGCCGAGAGGCGCTCGCGGCTGTTGAAAGCTTTGTTGCGAACAAATAAAAGGAGGACTTCACATGAAAGACGAAAACTGCCTGTTCTGTAAGATCATCGCCGGGGAGATCCCCAGCACGAAGGTTTACGAGGACGACGACGTGTTTGCTTTCCGGGACATCAATCCCCAGGCGCCCGTGCATATCCTCGTCGTTCCCAAAAAGCACATCTGCTGCGCCCGCGCCATCAATGCGGACAACTCCGCCGCCGTTGCCAAGTGCTTTGAGGCTGTCGCAAAGATCGGCAGGGCCGAGGGGCTGGACAACGGCTACCGTGTCATCAACAACTGCGGGGAGGACGGCGGTCAGTCCGTCATGCACCTGCATTTCCACCTGATCGGCGGCGTCAAGCTCGGCGAAAAGATCATTTGACCCCGCAAACGGCATCCGCAGAGTTTTCTCTGCGGATGCTTTTCATCTTTTGGAGGGAGGTGAGACTGTGCGCGTTCTGGCCATCATTTGCTTTTCATTTTCGGCGGCCATCTTCGCCGCGGCCTTCCTCCTGCCTTTTTCGTTTCTTTTCCCAGCCGCTGCCATACTGCTTCTATTGGGCGGCCTGCTTTTGCTGACCCGCAGGAAGTGGCTCCGACCGCTTGTCCTTTTCCTGCTTTCCGCAGCCTGCGGGCTTGCGTGGTTTGCTGCCCACGATCTTCTGACCGTTGTCCCCGCGCGTCAGCTTCACGGGACGACGCAGCTCATCCATGCGGTCGTTCTGGATTATCCGCTGGAAGCTTCCCGCTATTGCCGTGTGACCGTTTCGGCCGAGCTCGAAAACGGCAGGAAGCTCGATGCGCTCGTCTATGACAACAGCATGTCGCTGGCGGCCGCAGAGCCAGGCGACCGCGTCTGCTTCGAGGCGAAGATTTCCTCCGCCGACAAGCGCTACGGCGAGGCCTACGACGCCTATATTGCGCGCGATATCTATCTGAAGCTCAATACGCGCAGCGAGGCGGTATGGGAACAGCATGCGGGCAGATGGGCGCGCCTGCCGGTCAGGATCCAGCACGCGCTCATTGAACGGATCCACGCGATCTTTCCGGAGGACAGCACCGCGTTCATGAAATCGCTGATGCTCGGTGACAAGAGTGATCTCTACCGCGATGAGGAGCTGTACTATTCGCTCAGCCGCGCCGGCAACATGCACGCATTGGCCGTATCCGGCCTGCACGTCGCGTTTCTGGTCGGCATGATCCAGCTCCTCTTCGGGAAAAGCCCGTTCGGCTCGATCTTCAGTATCGTCCTGGTATGGTGCTTCGTCCTGATCACAGGCGCAAGCCCCTCGGCGGTACGCGCCGCGGTGATGCAGACGCTGCTGCTCCTGGCGCCGGTGGTCAGGCGGGAGAACGATCCGCCCACGACGATCGCCTTCGCGCTGGCACTGATCCTGCTGCAGAACCCGCGCGCAGCAGGCAGCGTAAGTCTGCAGCTCTCCTTTGCGGCAATGGCCGGGATCCTCTGCTTCGGCAGAAGGCTGTATACGCTGTTTGCCGATCCTCTCCCGAAGGGGATGGCAAGAAAGATCCTTGCGATCCCGCTCTCCGCCGCCGCGAGCTCTCTTGCCGTGCTGCCGTTCACGGTGCCGCTCATGGCGCTGCATTTCGGCTATGTCTCGCTCCTGGCGCCGATCACGTCAGTATTATGTTGTGTGGCGATCTCGCTCTGCTTCTGCGGCGGCTATCTGTCGTGCATGCTGTCGCTGCTCTCTTTCCCGCTCGGCGCGGGACTTGCCCGGCTGACCGCCTGGATCGCGCGCTATATCGCGTGGATCTCCGGCGTGATCAAGGACATCCCGTATGCCGTTCTGTATACCAACCTGCCATGGTGTGGGGTCTGGCTGCTCTGCGTGTATCTGCTGTTCCTTCTCTTCCGCTTCCTGCCGCTCAAGCGCGGAGCAAAGCTCGTGTATCCCGCTGCGGCGGCGATCCTGTCGATGCTGCTTCTGCTCAATCTGACGCGCCTGCGCTATGAAAAAGGGGATGGCTGGTTTGCCGCGCTGGATGTGGGACAGGGGCAATGCCTCTGCGCTATGTCGGGAAAAGAGACCGTGCTCGTCGACTGCGGAAGTCAGAACTCTCTGGACAATGCCGGCGAGCTCGCCGGGCGATATCTCATCTCCCGCGGCCGTGAGCGGGTGGACGCGCTGATCCTTACGCATACCGACATAGACCATGTCAACGGCGTGAGCCTGTTGATGGAGATGCTGCCGATCGACAGGATCGTTGTCCCGATCGGTGCGAAGGAGGAGAACGGCTATCTGCCCGCTCTTCGAGAGAAGGCGCAAGCGAAGGGGATTGAGCTCGTGACGCTGGATCAAGATACGCGGCTCGTTCTGGACGGAATGGCGCTCGATCTCTACGCGCCGCTGAATACGGGCGAGCTGAAAGATACCGATCTCTTCGCGGCGATCCATTTCGGTGACTACGACGTGCTCGTTACCGGAGACGCTTCCGCTCAGCTGGAGCGGCGATTCCTGAAGCACGCGGAACCTCGGGATTATGAGCTCCTGATCGTGGGACATCACGGCTCGAAGAATTCCTCCTGTCAGGAATTGCTCGCTTCCTGCGGCGCCGATACCGCGATCATCAGCGTCGGTTACAACACCTATGGGCATCCGACGCAAGAAACGCTTGAACGATTGGCCGCCTGCGGCTATAATGTATATCGTACCGATGAAGACGCGGACATTGAGATCCGCATAGAGGACGGCCATGGCGAGAAAGAACGCTAAAGAGGAAACAAAGCTGAATTACAGCGCAGAGGTCCGCAGCCTGAAGGAGTGCGGGCCTGCGACGCTGTATCTTCTCTGGGGGCCGGAGGACTACCTGCGCGAGCAGTTTCTGAACGAGCTCAGGAAGGCCTGCCTGCCGGAAGGGGAGGACAGCTTCAGTTTTAAGCGTATGAACGGGCCGGAGCTTGATCCGCTTGAACTGCAGCAGGCGATCGACGCCGTGCCCTTTCTCACGGAGCGGAGCTTTGTCGAGATACGGGACGCGGATCTCAACCGATTAAAAGAACCGGAGAATGTCCTCGCCGCGCTGCAGGATATTCCGGACTACTGTACGGTGGCCTTCGTTCAGAACGCGCAGTACGAACCGGACGGACGGCTCAAGCTGATCAAAGGGATCCGTTCCGCGGGTCGGGACATGAAGTTTACGCAGGCGCCCCAGGGCCAGCTCATCGAATGGATCCGGCGCCGCTTTGCCGCCCATGACAAGGGGATAGAGCTGGAAGCCGTCCAGCGCCTAATCCTCATCAGCGGCGATCTGATGAATCGGCTGATCCCGGAGATCGATAAGATTTCCGCCTACGCGAAGGGGGACCGGGTCACCGTCTCGGATGTGGAGGCGGTGGCCAGTCATGTACCGGAGGCGGTCGTTTTTGAAATGACAGATCGGATCGCCGAGAAAAAAGCGGGCGCCGCGCTATCCGTGCTCGCGGAGCTGCTGGCGGACAAAAACAACGAGCCGATCCCGATCTTGGCCATGCTGTCCGTGCAGATGCGGAGACTCTTCGCGGCCCGCCTCGCAGTGGAACGCGGTCTCGGCGTAAAGTATGTGACGGAGACCTGCGCGATCAAATATGATTTTGCCGCATCTAAGCTGATGCAGTCAGCCAGAGGCTACACGCTGCCGCAGCTGAGGCGGGCGGTGGAGATATGTGCCGAGACCGATTATAAAATCAAAAGCAGCTCCCAGGATGACAGGGAACTGCTGATCGAGGCGGTGCTGCGGATCGCCGCGGGGGAAGAACATGCTTAAGCTTCGCCAGGTCGTTGTGGTAGAGGGGCGCTATGACAAGGACACGCTCAGTCAGGTCGTTGACGCGGTGATCCTTGAGACCTCCGGCTTCGGCGTGTTCAACGACCGTCAGAAGCAGAGTCTCCTGCGCAGATTGGCGGAAAAGCGAGGCCTGATCGTGTTGACCGACTCCGACGGCGCGGGCTTCGTCATCCGCAATTTCATACGCTCCTGCGTACCCGCGGAGAATGTAAAACACGCATATATCCCGGATCGATACGGCAAGGAGCGGCGCAAGAAAAAAGGCTCAAAAGAAGGAAAACTCGGCGTGGAGGGCATGCGCCCGGAGATCCTTCTCGATGCTCTCATCCGCGCGGGCGCCGCGTTTGAAGATGAGGAAGATTTCGGGAATCCCGAACCGATCACCAAGACAGATCTGTTTTCCAAGGGCTTGAGCGGGGGAGAAGGCAGCCGGGAAAAACGGCTGGCCCTGATCCGAATGCTCGACCTGCCGGAGCATCTTTCCGCCAACGCTCTGCTCGACGTGCTCAACGCGCTGATGAGCCGTGAGGAATTCATCGCGCTCGCCCTGCCAGATCCTCCACGCAGGGAGGAAGGATGACGGCGCCGAGCAGCGCGAGCTGCGCCATCTCCTGCAGCGTCGCCGACAGCTGAAAAAAGCGAAAGCTCCCTATGTAGTCGCCGTCCCACGCGATCAGCAGCAGCGCCGCGCATATCAGCAGGAAACAGCTCAGCTGCAGACAGCGGAGAAAGATCCGCCAGGCCGCCGGGCACATCTGCAGCATGCGGCGTACGGGCGCGGACAGTTTCATGACTCTCACCTCAATCTGATTCTAAGGCGGCGCATGGAAAAATACAAGCGGAACATCCTGCCAAATACGATTGCGTTCTATTCATTATTGACATTTTATGCTTGCTGGACTATAATGCATTTTGTTAAAAACGTTGAAGCTATTCAGCGTTTTTATCATGTATTTCACGGCCGGAGGCCGTCGAAAATAAACAAGGAGGAAACAAAATGAAAAAGCTCATTGCTCTGCTTCTGGCGATGATCATGGTGTTTGCGCTTGCCGCCTGCGGCAAGACCGCCGCTCCTGCTCCCGCCGAAGCGCCCGCCGCGGAGGCCCCTGCTGAGGAAGCTCCTGTCGAGGAAGCTCCCGTCGAAGAGCCCGCCGAGGTCGATCCC
Organism: uncultured Clostridia bacterium; assembly: GCA_946408145.1. The sequence continues at coordinate 642 of CAMJQX010000068.1, read as the reverse complement.
ATGACCGCTCTCGTCGAAGCCGCCAAGGCTGACGGCGAACTGGTCGTCTACGGCTCCTGCGAGGAAGAGTACCTCGCCGCCGCCTGTGAGAACTTCGAGAAGCTCTACGGCATCAAGACCACCTATCAGCGCCTGTCCACCGGCGAAGTCCCCTCCAAGATCGAGGAGGAGAACGGCAATCCCTCTGCCGACGTTTGGTTCGGCGGCACGAACAACCCCTACGACGGTCTGGCTGCCAAGGGCTTCCTGGACAACTCCTATGTCCCCATGAACGCCGAGCACCTCACCAAGGACATCTACAAGGATCCCAACGGCTACTGGTACGGCATCTACACCGGCCTGCTCGGCTTCATGGTCAACACCGATGAGCTGGGCCGCCTCGGCCTCGAAGCCCCCAAGAGCTGGGACGATCTGCTCAAGCCCGAGTACAAGGGCCTGATCTGGCTGTCCAACTACAAGACCGCCGGCACGCCGAAACTCGTCGCCAACCTCATGATCCAGCTCAAGGGCCATGACGAAGGCATCCAGTACCTTGTAGACCTTGACAAGAACGTTCAGGTCTACACGAAGTCCGGCTCCGGCCCGTCCAAGAACGTCGGCACCGGCGAGTGCGTCATCGGCATCGGCTTCCTGCATGACGGC
>CAMJQX010000067.1 GCA_946408145.1 uncultured Clostridia bacterium | reverse complement strand
GATGGTCGTCGGCATGGTCGTGTCCTGGTCGATCTACTACGCGGTCAGCAAGATCGTCGTGGACGCCACGGGCTCGGCCCTGCTCGCGGGCTTTCTGCTGCGCACGGCGGCGCTGGTCTTCCTGACGCTGCAGCTGCTGCTTGACGGAAGCTTCTCCCGCCTGTTCCATCAGGGCAAGGCCGTGCTGATCCTCGTCACGATCGGCGTCTTCGGCTTTCTGCTGGATCTCTTCGCCAATCTCGGCTATGCCGGCGGCAGCCTCAGCACCGGCACCGCCCTGCTCAAGACCGACGTGCTGATGGTCAACCTCGTCACCGTGATCCTCTGCCATAAAAAACTCTATGTCTCCGACTGGCTCGGGACGCTCGTGATGCTCGCGGGCGTGCTGCTGGTACTGGGCGTGGACTTCGGCGGGATGGAGCTGCATCCGACGGATCTCTTCTTCCTGCTCAGCGCCGCCTGTGTCACGGCCAACGCCTTCATCATCAAGGCTGCGCAGGAGAAGTACCACGAGGACGCGGACATGATCTCCTACTACAACAATTTCGTCGTGCTGCTGCTCTTCGGCAGCACGGCCGCCGCCGCGGGGCAGATCCGCCCCGCAGCCATGGACTTTTCTCCGGCCTTTTGGGCCTTGATCGCCCTCGGCGGTCTCGCCCAGACGGGGATCTACTTCTTCTATTACCGAAACCTCAAGCATTTTGAGGTCTGGCTCGTCAAGCTCTACCTGCTGCTGATGCCTGTGCTGAGCTGCTTTATCGGCATCTTCTTCCTCAACGAGTCGCTGACCGCGAAGAAGATGCTCGGCATCCTGGTCGTGCTCGCCGGCGCGGCCGTGATCCTTCAGCGCGGCCGCATCAACCATGAGGGCCGGCCCGGGCGAAGCTGAATTCGTTTCGCAAAAGGATGTGAGAGACCATGCCCTTTACGGGTGACAACATGATGGGCGTCAAGCGCAACAACCGAAGCGCCGCGCTGCGTATTCTGCACGAGGAAGGAAGCCTCTCCCGCAAACGGCTGGCCGAGATCCTCGGATTGACCCCGGCGGCGATCACAAAGATCGTCGGCGAGATGCTCGGCGAGGGCCTGCTGCTTGAGGGCAGCGCCGTCCCCAGCGGCAGTGCCGGCCGCCGCGAGATCCTGCTGGAGCTAAACCCCCGCTTCGGCGCCGCGCTCGGCGTGCTCATAAACCTCCGGCAGGCCATCGTCTCCGCCGTCTGGCTCGACGGCACGGTGATCTTTTCCGAGGAATACGCGCTCGCGCCGAAGGCGCCCGCGGAGGAGACCGTCGCCATGCTCTCGGAGCGCCTGCTCGCGCTCACTGCGGAGCATCGGATCGCGCGTGAGAGCGTCATCGGCCTCGGCATCGCGGTGCGCGGCATCTGCTCTGCCGACGGCAGCATGGTCGCCAACAGCTTCGGCGCGCTCGCGGAGACCAATTATCCGCTCTGCCGGCGCTTTGAGGAGCTCACGGGCTTTCACGCGGTGATGGCGAACAATGTGCGCGCGCTCTTTGCCGCGCAGATGTTCCTCGCGCGCGACCGGGCCGAGGGCTGTCAATTCTTCCTGCGCTGTGAGTACGGTATCGGCGCGTCCCTCGCGATCGACGGGAAGATCTGGCACGGCGTGACCGAGCAGTGCGCCGAGATCGGGCACATCCCCGTCATCCCGCGCGGCGGGAAACCTTGTTCCTGCGGCAAGAGCGGCTGTCTCGAGACCATCGCCTCTCCCGCCGCCATCGTCGAGGACGCGCTCGCGATCCTCTCGGAGGAGGAGACGCCCGTGCTCTGGAAGCTATGCCGGGAGAAAAGCCCGGCGGCGCCGGATATCGACGACGTGCTGAACGCCGCGCTCGGCGGCGATCAGGGCGCCTCCGCGATCGTGGATCGGGCCGTCACCGCGCTGGGCGCCGCGCTCAAATCCGTTATCTATCTGCTCGACCCGGGGAAGATCGTGCTCTACGGACGCATGTTCGAAAACTCCTATTATCTCTTCCGCCTTCTGAGCGAAATGCGCGAGGGGGTCGACACGCGCCACACGGCCGCCATCGAAAAGAGCCGCTATAACCTCTGCCTGGAGGACAAGGCTGCCAGCCTTCTGGCCGTGCAGGATTTCTTCGATAACGGCGGCGTCCGCCCCTGAGGGCGGCGCGGCGCGAACGCTCCCGACATCCCGTCCGCCCGGATCGGATGACGGGAGCGCTTTCCGTGTCCCGCGCGCCCGAAAACTGTTGACGCGCCGCGGCACATGGAATAAAATGGCATCATCCTTCCGGCGCCTGCCGGGGAGGAGATAAACACAGGCAAAGGATGTGGTCGCCATGGCGGGACCAGGCAGAGCTTTCGGCCCCCGCGGCTTTCTGACCGATGAAGAAAAACAGAATCTGCCCAAGGTGAGCGCGGCGCTGCTCAAGCGCATCCTGGGCTACCTCAAGCCCTACTGGCTGCAGTTTTTGCTGGTGTTCGTGACGATCCTGCTGTCCGCGGTGGTTGGCCTGCTGCCAAGCATCATCACCGGCAAGATCGTGGACGAGGCGCTGGTGGGCAAAAACATGACGCTGCTCGTCAAGCTCCTGATCCTGGCCTTCATCACGCTGACGGGCTCGCAGGTGATCTCCGTGCTGGAGAGCTACATCAACGCCTGGATCTCCCAGCGCATCATCTTCGACATGAAGAACCAGATGTACGACCACCTGCAGCGCATGCCACACGCCTTTTTCACCTCCGAGAAGCAGGGCGACATCATCACCCGCATGAATACCGACATCTCGGGCGTGAGCTCGGTGATCTCCGGCACGCTTTCGAGCATCGTCTCCAACATCGCGACGGTCGTGACCACGCTGGTCGCGCTGCTGACCATGAGCTGGAAGCTTGCGATCGTGGGCATCGTCGTGATCCCGCTGCTGATCCTGCCGACCAAGAGCGTCGGCAAGAAGCGCTATCAGATCCTTACGGACGCACAGGCCAAGCAGGATGAGATGAATCAGCTCATCAACGAGACCCTCTCGGTCTCCGGCTCGCTGCTGGTAAAGCTCTTCACGCGCGAGCGGCGGGAGTACGAGCGCTTTGTGGCTGTCAACGAAGAGGTCACGCAGCTCTCGCTCAAGGAGTCCAACAGCGGCCGCTGGTTTCGCGTGATGATGGGGATGTTCACCCAGCTCGGCCCGCTGCTCATCTACTTTGCAGGCGGCTGGTTCATCATCACAAAGGCGGACCCGAGCCTCACCGTCGGCACCGTCACGGCCACGGTCTCGCTCATCAACCGCCTCTACCGCCCGGTGGAGAGCCTGCTGAACATCCACGTGGACTTCACGCGCTCGCTGGCCCTCTTCACCCGCATCTTTGACTACTTCGACATGCCCAATCCCATCCGCTCCCCGGAAAACGGGCAGAAGCCCGACGTGACGGACGCGGACATCGTATACGAGCATGTGGCCTTTTCCTACGACCCCGCCAAGCCCCTGCTGACGGATATCGACTTCACGGTGCCCGGAGGGAAGATGTACGCGATCGTCGGGCCCTCCGGCTCCGGCAAGTCCACGGTGGTGAACCTGATCCCGCGTCTGTACGACGTAACGGACGGGCGCGTCACCGTCGCGGGCGTGGACGTGCGGGACTTCGACCTCGAATACCTGCGGCAGCAGATCGGCGTCGTGACGCAGGACAGCTACCTCTTCAACGGCACCATCCGCGAAAACCTCCTCTACGCGAAGGAGGACGCCACGGCCGAGGAGATCGAGGCGGCCTGCTGGATCGCGAACCTCTCCGACTTCATCGCGAGCCAGCCGGACGGGCTCGATACCATGGTCGGCAACCGCGGCCTCAAGCTCTCCGGCGGCGAGAAGCAGCGCCTGTCCATCGCCCGCGTCATCCTGAAGGATCCGAAGATCCTGATCCTGGACGAGGCGACCTCGGCGCTCGACTCCATCACCGAGAACGCGATCCAGGACGCGCTGGAGGCCCTGATGGAGGGCCGCACCAGCATCGTCATCGCCCACCGGCTCTCGACGATCCTGAAGGCGGACAGGATCCTCGTGGTCAAGGACGGCGTGATCGCCGAATCCGGCACGCATGAGGAACTGCTGGAGAAGGGCGGCGTCTACCGCGAGCTCTACGAGACGCAGTTCCGCCAGATCCTCGACATGGAGAAAAACAGCTGACGCGATGCCCGATCCCGGAGCGGCGAAAACACGGAGCTGTTCTTATGAAAAACGCCCCTTGACAGGGGCGCTTTTCTGTGCTATTTTAACTGTGTTAGTAATGTTAGTACAGTTGATACGAAGGAGGGATGCCGGATGATCAACATCAACTTCCGCGACGCGCGGCCGATCTATGAGCAGGTGAAGGACGGCTTTCGCCAGCTCATCCTCTCGGGCGTGCTGCCCGCGGATGCGAAGATGCCCTCGGTGCGGGAACTGGCCGGGCAGCTGGCCATCAACCCGAACACCATTCAGCGTGCCTACCGCGAGCTGGAGGCCGAGGGCTATATCTGCTCGGTGCCGGGGCGTGGAAGCTTTGTGCGCGAGCGGAGCGACGCGGCGGCCGCCCGCCGGAGGGAGCTGCTGTCGCAGCTCGACGCGCTGACGGCGGAGCTGAAGCTTTTGGGCCTGTCGGGGGAGGACCTGGCAGAGCGAGTAAGGGGTGAGCAGCATGATTGAAGTCAAGAACGTGGTCAAGAGCTTTGACGGCCTGCGCGCGCTCGACGGCCTGAGCATCACGGTGCCGGACGGCGCGGTCTACGGCCTCGTCGGTCCGAACGGCGCGGGCAAGTCCACGATCATCCGCCATCTGGCGGGCATCTACCGGCAGGATTCCGGCGAGGTGCTGATCGGCGGGGAGCCGGTCTACGAGAACCCCGCGGTCAAAGAGAGGATCGCCTACATACCCGACGACGTTTTCTACTACACGCAGGCCACGATACGGGACATGATGAAGTTCTACCGCGATCTCTACCCGCGCTTCGACGCGGCCTGCTTCGAAAAGCTGGGCGGGGCCTTTGAACTGGACCCGAAGCGGCCCGTCCGCAAGCTCTCCAAGGGACAGCAGAAACAGGCGGCCTTCTGGCTGGCGCTGTCGATGCGGCCGGATATCGTCATCCTTGACGAGCCGGTGGACGGTCTCGACCCGGTCATGCGCCGTCAGGTCTGGAGCCTGCTGCTGGAGGACGTTGCCGAGCGCGGCACGACCGTGCTGGTCTCCTCGCACAACCTGCGCGAGCTGGAGGACGTCTGCGACCACGTGGGCATCATGAACCGCGGCAGGATGCTGCTGGAGCGGAGCCTTTCGGAGCTGCAGGACAACATCGTCAAGATCCAGCTGGCCTTCGCGGAGGAAACGCCGCTGCCGGAGGATCTGCAGATCCTGCACCGCAGCGAGACCGGGCGGCTGCAGCAGCTGATCCTGCGCGGGAAGGCGGAGGAGCTGCAGGCAAAGCTCACGGCCTGCAGGCCGCTGTTTCTCGACGTGCTGCCGCTGACGCTCGAGGAGATCTTCATTTATGAGTTGGGAGGTGCCGAGCATGAAGTCAAAGACATCGTTCTTTAATCGCGGGATCGCGAAGAACCTGCTGCACCGCTGCTGGCCGCTCTGGGCGGCATACCTGATCCTTCTGCTGCTGCTCCTGCCGCTGATGCTGCGCCAGCAGGTGCAGAACACTTACGGCTACGTCGGCCTGATCCCCGTGCTGGACGACCTCACGGCCGGGATGGGCGAGGAGATGATGATCCTCTCCTTCGGCGTTTCGATCCTCGCGGCCATGGCCATGTTCAGCTACCTGTACAATACCCGCTCCTGCGGCATGATGAACGCCCTGCCCGTCACGCGTACGACCATGTTCTTCACCGCCTGGCTCACGGGCCTTGTGCCCCTGCTGCTGTGCGACCTGCTCGCGGCGGCGCTGTGTCTGCCCTTCGTCGCGGCGAAGGAGCTGAGCCTCTGGGTGCTGGGTACGCTTCTCGGCGTGATGGTGCTCAGCAAGCTCTGCTTCTACGGCTTCGCCTCGCTCTGCGCCATGCTGACCGGCAGCCTCATCATCCTGCCGCTGGTCTATGCGGTGCTGAGCTTTACGGCCTATGTGGCGGAGCTCGCGACCCGCTTCGTGCTGAGCAAGGTGCTCTTCGGCCTGAATGCTGACCATCTCACGCTGCAATGGCTGTCCCCGCTGGTGGAGATGCTCCGGCGCTACGGCCAGTACAGCTCCCCCGAGGGCGACAGCTTTACGATCAGCGGCCTCGGCGCGGTTGCGGTCTACGGCTGCGCGGGACTGCTGCTGACGGTCGCGGCATGGCTGCTCTACCGCCGCCGTCAGATGGAGAGCGCCACCGACACCGTGGCGATCCCCGTGCTCAAACCCGTGTTCAAGTACTGCATGGCCTTCGGCTGCGGCATACTGCTCGCCGCCTTTGTCCACGCCGGGATCCTGAACAATTCGCTCAGGGGATGGAGCGCTGCTGCGGTCACGGCGCTGCTTGTGCTCATAGGCAGCTTTCTCGGCTATTTCGCGGCCGAGATGCTGATCCAAAAGACGGTCTGGGTCTTCCGCGGGAGCTGGAGGGGCTGGCTGATCTTCGCCGCGGCGGCGCTGCTGGTCATCGGCGCCTGCGAGGCCGACCTCTTCGGCTGGGAGAAGAGCCAGCCGAAAGCCGAGCACATCACGGCCGTGTATCTCAACGACGCCGAGTACACGGAGGCCGACAGCATCCGCAGTATTCTGGAGCTGCAGCGCAGCGTCGTACAGCACAAGAAGCAGCACGAGACATCCTATGCCGACCGGATCGGAGAAGGCTGGGTGAGCGTCGGCTTCCGTCTGCGCTATGCCCTCGACGACGGCAGACTCGTCACACGCGAATACGAGGTCGTCGGTACGGAGGCGGAGGCGCTGGACCCGGATTCCGACCTCGCGAAACTGCAGGCGGTCATCAACCTGCCCGAGGCGCTGCGCTGGCGCTCGGTATGCAAGGTGCAGGTCGTGCCCGAGAACGTCGTCGTTTTCCAGGCAGACTTTGAAAACTATATCCCCGCGACCGGAGATTATGAGCACCACTCGGTCCGCTTCACGGCGGAGGAGGCCGTGGACTTCTACCAGAACGCGCTGCTCGCCGATCTCGCGGAGAACAAGGTCGGCCGCCGCTTCTACGTGGACTGCCTCACACCGCATATCACCAACGTCTCGATCGAGCTCCAGGTGACGGACGGCGCCTCTCTCGCCACCGGCTATATGCGCACGGAGTCCACGAGCTGGTACTACATCAACATCTACGAGGACAACACGCACTGTCTCGACTGGCTGCGGCAGCACTGCGATGAGGAGATCCAGGTGCTGCGCGGCGGAAACTGGGTCAAGTGCGGCGCCGCAGACTGAGAAAGAACACTATTTCGAGCAAAGGAGCCGCCGTCGGCGGCTCCTTTCCATATGCAGACAAACCCGATTGCCTCCTCTTGCACAGGGGGGCCTCTTCCTGACTTTGTCTGCAGCGGAACACAGCGGATCTGAGCAGACTTTTGTGCGGCGGGGATTGTGAAACCGCGCAGACTCTGCTATAATACGATACAGTACATCGAGAAAAAGGAGATCAACATAGATGAAACTCGGGATCGTGGGTCTGCCCAACGTGGGCAAGACGACGCTTTTCAACGCCCTGACCGGCTCCAAGGCCGAGACCAGCAGCTACTCCAACGCCGCGGCCAAGCCCAACATCGGCACCGCCAAGGTGCCCGACGAGCGGCTGGACTGGCTGGCCGAGTACTACCACCCGAAGAAGTATTCCCCCGCGACCATCGACTTTGTGGACGTGGCGGGCGTGAGCTCCGGCGGCAAGGGCAACGAGGTCTTCCAGGCCATCCGGCAGGTCGACGCGCTGGTCGAGGTGGTGCGCTGCTTCGACAACGACGATATCTTCCTCGAAAAGGCTGACGCCGTGCGCGACGCGGAGTCCTTCGAGCTGGAGCTGATCCTGGCGGATATCGAGATCGTGGAGCGCCGGCTTGAGCGCGCGAAGAAGAACGCCAAGGGCGGCGACAAGAA
>CAMJQX010000066.1 GCA_946408145.1 uncultured Clostridia bacterium | reverse complement strand
TCGCGGATGCGCGCCTCGGTGCTGCGGCGGCCGCGCACCAGATCGCCGAAGCGCTGCACGATCACGCCGCCGCCCAGCATGTTCGACAGCCGGGCGATGCTCTCGCCGTAGCCGTTGGAGTCCTTGAAGGGGACGGAGAAGTGCTTGGAGACCAGCAGGGCGAAATTGGTGTTCTCGGTGTGCTTCGAGGGATCCTCGTAGCTGTGGCCGTTGACGGTGACGATGCCGTTGGTGTTCTCGTTGACCACCACGCCGTGCGGATTCATGCAGAAGGTGCGCACCAGATCCTCAAACTTCTCCGTGCGGTAGACGATCTTGCTCTCGTAGAGCTCGTCCGTCAGGTGGGCGAAGATGTCCGCCGGCAGTTCGACGCGCACGCCGATGTCCACCCGGTTGGAGAGAGTGGGGATGCTCAGGCTCTGACAGACGCTCTCCATCCACTTGCTGCCGCTGCGGCCGACGGAGACCACGCAGGCGGCGCAGGAATGATCGCCCTGCGCGGTGTGAACGACAAGGCCCTCCTCCGCGCGCTCGATGCCCTCGACGGCGGTGTTGAAGTGGAAGTCCACACGGTCCTTCAGCTCGTCGTAGAGCTTCTCCAGCACGACATAGTTGATGTCGGTGCCGAGATGGCGCACCTGCGCGTCGAGCAGGTGCAGGCCGTTTTCGAGGCACATGCGCTTGATCTTCGTGTTGGCGGTGGAATAGAGCTTCGTGCCCGCGCCGCCGTGGGAGAGGTTGATCTCGTCCACGTACTGCATGAGCTCGATCGCCTTCTGCTTGCCCACATACTCGTAGAGGGTGCCGCCGAACTGGTTGGTGATGTTGTACTTGCCGTCGGAAAAGGCACCTGCGCCGCCGAAGCCGCTCATGATGCTGCAGACCGGGCACTTGACGCAGCTTTTGATCTTCTCCCCGTCGATGGGGCACTTGCGGCGGGAGAGCTCGCGGCCGAGCTCGAAGACCGCGACCTTCTTCTGCGGGGCGAGCTTTGTCAGCTCATAGGCCGTGTAGATGCCGCCGGGACCGGCGCCGACGATGATGACGTCATAAAACATGTTCATTCCTCCATAAAAGACGGACGACTGTGGGATTCCACAGCCGTCCGGCATACAAATATCCTTGATTTACTTTAACACGCCGCGCCTGCCTTGTCAAGCGCGTTGCATTCCGCATGGCGGCTCGTGCTCTGTTCTATCTGTTTTTGGCGAGGCTTTGCCTCGGCAAAAACACCCTGAGCCGAGCTCTGCGAGGCCTCGCGCCGACCAAACGCGGCGCATCTCCCGCGCGCCGCGCGCGATCAGCGCGAGTGATCAAGGAACGCTCAGCCCGCGAAGGGGCTGAGCGTTCCTTGAAGTTTACGCACCGGGCTTGCCCAGCATGCGGAACATGTTCTTCTTGTAGGCCTCCACGCCCGGCTGGTCGAAGGGATTGACGCCTGACATGTAGCCGGACAGGGCGCAGGCCAGCTCGAAGAAGCAGACCAGCGCGGCAAAGCCCTCCTCGTCCCGCTTCGGGACGGAGATGACCATGTTCGGCACGCCGCCGGAGATGTGCGCGGCCTTGACCGCGTCGGCCGCGATGTTGGAGACCTCGGCCATGTCGCGCCCGGCGATGTAGTTGAGGCCGTCGGCGTTGGCTTCCTCAAAGGGGAAGGGGTAGGCATTGCGGCTCTTTTCAAAGCGGACGATGGACTCCATCAGCGTGCGCGGGCCCTGCTGGATAAACTGACCCATGGAATGCAGATCGGCGGTGAATTCCACGGAGGCGGGGAAGATGCCCTTGCCGTCCTTGCCCTCGCTCTCGCCGTAGAGCTGCTTCCACCACTCGGCCATAAAGCGGAAGCTGGGCTCGTAGCAGCCGAGGATCTCGATGCCGTAGCCCTTGTTGTAGAGGTTCTGACGGGCGGCGGCGTACTGCCAGGCGGGGTTCTCGGGGGATCTGAGATCGAGCGCCTTGAATTCCGCGATCGCAGCGTCGATCACGCGCTCGACGTCGATGCCGGCCACGGCCATGGGCAGCAGGCCGACGGCGGAGAGGACGCTGAAGCGGCCGCCGACGTCGTCAGGCACGACGAAGCTGGGCCAGCCGTGGGCGTCCGCCAGGGATTTGAGCACGCCGCGGCGGGCGTCGGTGGTGGCAAAGATATGCTCGTCGGCCTTGTCGCCGTACTTCTTCGCCAGCAGCTCGCGGAAGACGCGGAAGGAGGCCGCGGGCTCCAGCGTGGTGCCGGACTTGGAGATGACGTTCACGTCGAAGTCCTTGTCGCCCAGAAGCTCGATCGTGTCGCACAGGGCGTCGGCGGAGAGACCGTTGCCCGCGAAGAAGACGCGGGGATCGCCCTTGCCGGGGATGGGCTTGAGCAGCTCGATCGCGCCGCGGGCGCCGAGGTAGGAGCCGCCGATGCCGATGACGACGAGCGCCTGGGAACGGCTGCGGATCAGCTTTGCCGCTTCGAGGATCGCGGGCAGCTCGGTGTCCTTCATGCGCTGGGGCAGACCCAGCCAGCCGATGAAGTCATTGCCCAGACCGCTGCCCTCGGCGAGCACCTGATGCGCGCGCCCGGCGGCGGCGTAGTCGGGCCCGGCGCCGGTGAAGAACCGGGAAGCGCCGGAGAGATCAACTTTAACCATAGGAAATACCTCCTGTGTTTTTTCTGATGTAACATATCCATTATATACGAAGCTGGGATTTTTGCAAGGGCGAAAGCGGAGCTTTACAGTCCGACCAGGCTCCCCAGCAGGCGGACGAACAGCGGTCCGACGCCGAGCCGGGGGACAGACGCCGCCGCGACGACGGGCAGCCGCGCCAGCGTCTCTCCGCCGAGGCTGACCGTGAGCGTCCCAAGCGCCGTGCCCTCCTCCACCGGCGCGCTCACCGACTCCGGCAGCTCCAGCCGGTAGCCCGGCGCTCCGCTTCCTTTGGGGATCAGAGCCGAGGACTCCCCCTCGCAGCGCAGAGGCAGCGTCTCGGCCATGCCGAGCTCCACAGGCAGCGCGGGCAGCGGCGCCTCCGGCAGCAGGGAGCAGAGCTCATAGCGCGCAAAGCCGTAATTGAGAAGGGCGGTCGCGTCGGCGTTGCGAGAGTCGCTGCTCTCGCCGTGCATGACGACGGCGATGTACTCCGTGCCATTCCGCTCGGCAGTCGCCGCGAGGCAGTACATCGCGGCGCTGGTGTAGCCGGTCTTGAGCCCGGTGCAGCCCTCGTACCAGTAGACCAGCTTGTTGGTGTTGCTCAGGCCGAAGCTGCCGCCGCGGATGCTGTCCATCCAGATGGTGCTGTAATCCTTGATGAGCGGGTGGGAGATCAGCTCCCGCGACATGAGGGCGATATCCCGCGCGGAGCTGTAGTGCCCCTCATCCTCGAACAGACCCGTGCAGTTGGAAAAATGCGTGTTCTGCAGCCCCAGCTCCTCCGCCCGCGCGTTCATGCGCTCCACGAACAGCCCCTCTGTGCCGCTGATATGCTCGGCCATGGCCACGGCGCAGTCGTTGGCGGAGGCCACGGTGATGCATTTGAGCATCTCGTGCACGCTCATCTGCTCGCCCTCCTCCAGATACACGCAGCTGCCGCCGAAGGAGGCCGCGCGGGGACTCGCGGTGACCACGTCGTCGAGCGCGAGCTTCCCGGCCTCGATGTCCTCCACGATCAGCAGCAGGGTCATCACCTTCGTGACGCTCGCGGGCAGCAGCCGCGCATCGGCGTCCTTTTCGTACAGCACCTGCCCCGTGACCTTCTCCATCAGGATGGCGGACGGAGCGGCGATGCGGATGTCGTCGTCCCGCAGCGGCGCAAGCGCGAGCGCCCGGCAGGGCAGAAGAATGATCGGCAGACACAGCAGCATACACAGCAGCAGGCGAAGCGTTTTCATGGGCGTCCTCCCCTTCGTTTTCTGCTGACAGACTATGCGGCGGGGGAGGGGGACATGCGCCGGTTGACGGAATTATGCATATTTCGACAGAAGCTGACGGAAACATGCACAGAGATCCGGGAGGGAAAGCGGTGGAAATCCGTGAGTTTTTAACATTTTCAACAGGGTTTTCCACACACAGCCTATTGTATATCACCCGAAAAAACGCATATTAAGTTTACATAACACCAAAGACCTCCGGTGAAAACGAAAAATGTGGTTGACGGGGAAAAAGCCCGATAGTAAAATGAAATGAATGAAAGTGAGGGATTCCTATGCGCAGGCAGTTCCGTTGGGATAAAAAGTATTTATACTGGGGCATTACGGCTTTCCTCGTGATCGCCGGGGCGATCCTGTTTTACATGGCGCTGAGCTATCTGCCCGTCATCGGCAAGGGCCTGAGCTCCCTGATGGGGATCCTGAGTCCCTTTGTCTGGGGCCTCGTGCTCACCTATCTGATCCACCCGCTGATGAGGGCGCTGGAGAAGAGCGCGTTCCTGCCGCTCTCACGAAAGATCTACAAGGGCAAAAAGGCCTACAGCGCGCGGCGCTTTGCCCGCGGCATGTCGGTGCTCGTGTCCGAGATCGTGCTGATCGCCCTGATCGTCGCCCTGTTTTATCTGATCCTGCCGCAGTTGTACAGCAGCATCGTCATGATCGTGGACAACAGCCCGACCTATATCGCCAACCTCACCGCCTGGGTCGAGAAGACGCTCCAGGGCTTTCCGGAGCTCGAGGCTTATATCACGGAAGCCTTGACGAATGTGAACACCAACGTGTTCGACTGGGTGCGCAGCACCCTCCTGCCGGGGCTCGGCAGCGTGGTCAGCAACGTGACGACCGGCGTGGCCTACGCGGTCAAGGCGGTCTACAACCTCATCATCGGCATCATCGTCTCCGTCTATCTTCTCGGGAATATCGAGAGCTTCACCGCCGGCGCCCGCCGCTTCAGCTACAGCCTCTTCGGCATCGAGAGCGCCGAAAAGCTCCGGGATCTGCTGGCCTTTACGGACAAGACCTTCATGGGCTTCATCAACGGCAAGCTGCTCGACTCCGCGATCATCGGCCTGATCTGCTACATCGTCTGCGCGATCCTGAGCATGCCCTACGCGCTGCTGGTCAGCGTGATGATCGGCGTGACCAACATCATCCCCTTCTTCGGACCGCTGATCGGCGCGGTGCCCTCGGCCATCATCATCCTGATGGTCGATCCCACGAAAGCGCTGATTTTTGTCATCTTCATCATCATCCTGCAGCAGATCGACGGCAACTTCATCGGCCCGAAGATCCTCGGCAGCTCCATCGGCATCAGCGGCTTCTGGGTCATGTTCGCCATCATCCTCGGCGCGGGGCTCTTCAGCTTCTGGGGCATGCTCCTGGGCGTGCCGGTCTTCGTGCTGATCTATACCGCGGTCGACAAGCTCATCGCCAAGCGCCTGAAAAGAAACGACCTCCCGTCGGAGGCCGCCGATTACATGAATCTGGAGAGCATCGACCCCGTCACCCGGACGATCGTCAAAAAACCGGAGACGGAGGAAGAATAGCGCCGAGCGATTAGCGCCGAGTAGAATAGCGCCTAGCTTGTAGGAGAAAACGCGTCCTCTAGGCGCTAAACGCTAACTGCTAGGCGCTAAACATGCCGAAGGCTGCTGCGGGCGTCGATCAAGCCCTGACAGAGCGCGTCGATATCCCCGTCCGTCGTATAGCGGGACAGACCGACGCGGATCGCCCCGTCGATCGTCCTCGCATCCAGACCGATCGCTTCCAGCACATGGCTCCGCCCGCCCTTTTTGCAGGCGGAGCTTTTTGATACGTAGACCTCCCGCGCCTCGAGGAAGTTCATGAGCACCTCGCTGCGGTAGCCGGGCAGGGAGAGCGAGAGGATATGCGGCGCGGCCGTATCCACGAAGCGCAGCTCCGGGATCGCGGCGGAGAGCCGCCGTACGATCTCCCGCTTGCAATCCGCCATGCGCGCGGCGTTCTCCGCCAGATGCGCGCTGCCGAGCGCGCAGGCCGCGCCGAAGGCCGCGATCTGCGGCATGGCCTCGGTGCCGGCCCGGCGGCCGTCCTCCTGCCCGCCGCCCAGGATGAAGGGCTTGAGGCGCAGGCCGTTTCGGATGTACAGCGCGCCGACGCCCTTCGGCGCGTGGATCTTGTGGCCGCTGACGCTGATCAGATCCGCCCCGAGGCGTTTGGCCGTGAAGGGGAGCTTCAAAAAGGCCTGCACCGCGTCACAGTGCAGCAGAGCGGGGGAGCCGGTCTCGCGCAGCAGACGGGAGACGCCGGAAATGTCCGTGACGGCGCCGGTCTCGTTGTTGACCAGCATCAGGCTCAGCAGCACCGTATCCGGCCGCAGGGCCTCCCGCACCGCCTCGACGGGGATCGCGCCCGTGCGGTCGGGCCGCAGGCGCGTGACCTCGAAGCCGCGGCTCTCCAGCTCGTCCAGGCTTTTGCGCACGGCGTCGTGCTCCACGGCGGAGCTGATCACGTGCTTCCCCCTGCGCTTCATGGCCTCCGCGCCGCCGAGGATGGCCCAGTTGTCGCTCTCGGAGCCGCAGGAGGTGAAGACCAGCTCTTTCGGCAGGCAGCCGAGCGCGTCGGCGGCCTGCTTCCGGCTCAGGTCGAGCAGCTTTTTCGCCTCCCGTCCGAGCGTGTGGGTGGAGCTGGGGTTGCCGTAGATCTCGGTCATGGCGCGCAGCGCCGCCTCCGCCGCCTCCGGGCAGACGCGCGTGGTGGCGGAATTGTCAAGATAGTGTTCCATTTTCAATAACCTTTCCATATTGGCTTCCCCGCGCACGGGGAAGCTGTCAGCCGCAAGGCTGACTGATGAGGTCCCTGATAGGATGAGAGACCTCATCCGGCGCTTCGCGCCACCTTCCCCGTGCGCGGGGAAGGCATAAAGGAGAATCTATGAAATACATTATAGCCACTCTCGGCTGCAAGGTCAACCAATACGAGACGCAGGCCATGGAGGCCATGCTCCGCGCCGACGGGCACGAGCCCGCCGCGCCCGGAGAGATCGCGGACGCGGTCATCGTCAACACCTGCGCCGTCACGGCCGAGTCCGGGCGCAAGTCGCGCCAGACCATCCGCCGCCTGCGAGACGAGAATCCCGGGGCCGTAGTGGCCGTCTCCGGCTGCTACGCGCAGCTCAGCCCGGAGGAGAGCGCGGAGATCGGCGCGGAGGTGATCTTCGGCACCAACGACCGCGCGGGCTTTGTGCGCGCTGTGGAGAAGGCCGCCGCGGAAGGGGAGGGCAGCCGGGACATCGACGCGCCCTTCCGCCGCCATGACTTCGAGCGCCTGCCCGCCGGGGCCCTCGCCGGGCGCACCCGCGCCATGCTCAAGATCCAGGACGGCTGCGTCAACTTCTGCAGCTACTGCATCATCCCCTACACCCGCGGCCGCCTGCGCAGCCTCCCGCTCGAGGACGCCGCGGCCGAGACCCGGCGCGTGCGGGACGAGGGCTACCGCGAGCTCGTGCTCACCGGGATCGAGGTGGCCTCCTACGGGGCGGATCTGCCTGGGAAGCCGGGGCTCGCCGATGTGATCGAGGTCGTGGCGGCGAACGCCGGGGACATGCGCATCCGCCTCGGCTCGCTGGAGCCCACGGTCGTCACCGAGGACTTCTGCCGCCGCCTCGCCGCGACGGGAAAGCTCTGCCGCCACTTCCACCTCTCGCTCCAGTCCGGCTGCGACCGGACGCTGAAGGCCATGAACCGCAAGTACGACACCGCGGCCTTCTATGCGGTCTGCGAGCGCCTGCGGCGTTATTTCCCCGGCTGCGCGCTGACCACGGATCTCATCACCGGCTTCCCCGGCGAGACCGACGAGGACCAGCGCGAGACTCTGGCCTTCATCGAAAAATGCGCCTTTGCCGCCATGCACGTCTTCCCCTATTCCCGCCGCCCGGGCACCCCGGCGGACAAGATGCCGCAGCAGTGCTCGAACGCCCTCAAGGCCGCCCGCGCGCATGAGGCGCAGGCCGTGGCGGAGCGGATGCGCCGCGCCTTCCTCGAGCAGAGCGTCGGGCAGGTCCTGCCCGTCCTCTTCGAGACCGCGGAGGAGGGGAGCGTCGGCCACAGCGACAGCTATCTGCTTGTCAAGGTCCCGGAGCCCGGCCTGCGCGGACAGCT
>CAMJQX010000065.1 GCA_946408145.1 uncultured Clostridia bacterium | reverse complement strand
GCGCGGGCAACCTCCTCGGCGCGGAGCAGTCGGGCCACATGATCGACGTGGGCTACGACATGTACATGAAGCTCCTGAGCGAGGCGGTGCTGGAGGCCCGCGGCATCGAGGTCCCCAAGCGGGCGGACTGCTCGGCCGATCTCGCCGTGGCGGCCAACATCCCGGAGCGCTACATCGCTTCCTCCGAGCAGCGCATGGACATCTACCGCCGCATCGCCGCCATCCGCAGCGAGGAGGAGGCCGACGACCTGACCGACGAGCTGATCGACCGCTTCGGCGATCCCCCGCCGGGCGTCAACGCGCTGATCCACGTCGCGCTGCTGCGCGGCGAGGCCGGGCGCGCCGGCGTCACCGACATCACGCAGAAGCAGGGCTGCCTGCGCTTCACGCTCAGGGACTTCGACATGGAGAAGGTCTCCGCCCTCTACGCAAGGCCCGAATACAGGGGCAGGCTCCGCGTCGAGGCGGGCTCCAGGCCCTGCCTGAGCCTGAAGATCCGCGAGAAGAAGCGCGTCATCGACGAGGCGCGCCGCTTCGTGGAGGATTGGGGCGCCGAGTCTGTGAACAAAGGGTGAAACTTGCCGATTGCTCTTGTGATATGCGAAAGGTAGTGTTATTATCACAGGGAACGACAAAACCGGAAACGGAAAGGATAAAACGCACATGAAAAAGATGATCATCGCACTGCTGATCCTCTGCCTGCTGGGAGGCGCCGTGATCGGCTATCTGGGCAGCCGCAATGTCAAGAGCGGCACTGTCGCCCCCGCGGAGGACGTCAGCGTCATCGAGGGCGCCGCGGGACAGACCGCCGTCGCCGTCAACGAAGGCATGGACGGCGAGGGGACCGGTCTCGGCACCGGGCAGCCTGAGGCGGCGGAGGAAGAAGCCGAGGAAGAGGCCTACACCCTGCGCGTGCCCGATTACGCCGCGCTGTACGCCCTGCATGAGCCGGACGAGGTCGTCGCGGCCGTGGACGGGAAGGACGTGACCTGGGGCGAGTACTACTATCTGTTCTTCTCCCAGGCCAAGCAGGTGGAGAATTATTTCAGCACCATGGCCGCCTACTACGGCGCCGCGCCCGAATGGACCGATCAGGTCGAGGAAGACAGCGACGACAGCTTCGCCGACATCGTGCACAAGAGCGCGGAGAGCTCGCTCAAGCAGATCTGCGTCATCGAGAGCATGGCCGAGAAGAACGGCGTGGAGCTGACCGACGAGCAGCTCGAGGCCATCCGCGAGCAGGAGGAGCAGGACATCGCCGGCGCCGTCGGCGAGGGCAAGACGGTCGAGGACTTCAACGCCTATATCGAGACCATCTTCCTGCCCCGCACGCTCTATGACCGCATGAACCGCGTCAACTACCTGTACAGGCAGGGCTTCGTGCAGGCCTACGGCGAGAACGGGGAGCTGGTGGAGGACGGCGTCGCCGCCCAGTATCTGGCCGACAACAACTATCTGGCGGCCACGCATATCCTGCTCATGACCATCGACCCGACAAACTTCCAGGAGCTCGACGAGGCCGCTGCGGCCGAGAAGCTTGCAAAGGCGCAGGAGATCGCCGACGAGCTCAAGGCCATCGAGGACGACGGCGAGCGTCTGGCGCGCTTTGCCGAGCTGAAGGCGGAGTACTGCGAGGATACCGGCAAGGAGGCCTACCCCGACGGCTATGTTTTCCTGCCCGGCAAGATGGTGGCGGAGTTTGAGGACGCGGTGCTGAGCCTCGAGGAGTATCAGGTCTCCGATCCCGTGAAGTCCGACTACGGCTACCACGTGATCATGCGTCTGCCGCTGGATCCGGACGGCGTCATCGAGTACTCCAGCGACGGCACGGCCATGACCGCCCGCAGCAAGGCCGCCAACGAGGCCTACGGCGAGGCGCTGCAGGAGGCCTTCGAGAGCGTGACGCTGGAATACGCCGAGGGCTTCGAAGTCCCGAACCTGCTGGACTATCTGAAGTAAGATGATACTGCCGGGCGGCGGGGCAAACGCCCCGCCGCCCGTTATTTTTTCCGCGAAGGAGCGCGTTCGACAATGAGAACAAGAAAACTGAAACGAATGCTGCGGGAGGGCTATGGGAAAGTCCCCGACGCGACTTATTTTGAGGGGGACATGAGCAGTATCCGCGCCTACTATGACTACCGGCGGGACAGGGGCCTCGATCCCTTTCTGATCGATGAGATCACGTGGAACGATCTGGACATGGACCGCGTGTTTCAGCGGATCAATCCCAGACGCTCCAGCTCCGGAGAGCAGTATCTGTACTATATGCTGCGCAGCCCCGCACTCGACGAAGAGAGCTTTCAGCGCCGCAGGGCGCTGATCGAATACGCGCAGAGAGACCCGGAACGCCGCCTGCGAGCGGAGCTGATCCTCGCCCGGCTCGGCTGCACACGGCGCGCGGATCTGTGCCGCTCCTTTGACCCGGAGGAGCACGGGATCTCTCTCCTGCTCGTTTATCTCACCTGTTTTCTGCTCCTGATTGCGGCGGCGGTCTGGACGGTGCTCAGCCGCGGCGCCGGCGCCTGGGCCGTCATGGCCGCGATCTTTCTCAACTGTGCCGTACATGAGTTCGGCAGACGCCGCTCAGAGCGGGACTATGACACCGTCAACTATGTGATCAACATGATCTTTGCCGTGAGGAAGCTGCGCCGGCTGCACGACGGGGAGCTCGACGCGCAGCTGCAGGAGGCTTACGCGAGCCTGGACCGGCTGCGGGCCGTTATCCGGACGGGCGGCGTCTCCCGAGGCATGGACAACGGCAGCATGGAGGATCTGCTCCTCACCGTTACCCTGCTGGATCTCATTACCTATGAGTATTTGAAAAACAAACTGGGGCGCTGCCATGATGACGTGTTTACGATCCATGAGCAGCTTGGCAGGCTGGACGCGGCGATCTCCGTCGCCTCCTACCGGGCGAGTCTCGGGCAATACGCCGAGCCTGTCCTTCGTTTTGAGCGGGGAAGCACGAATGCGATCTGCGCTAAGGCTCTGTTTCATCCGCTGCTGTCCGACCCCGTGCCGAACGACTGTGTGACGGAGCGTTCTATCCTGATCACAGGCTCCAACGCCTCGGGAAAGTCCACCTATCTGAAAACCGCGGCTCTGTCGGCGATCCTCGCCCAGAGCATCTGCACGGCTCCGGCGGAGTCCTATGAGAGCCGGGCCTTTCGCATTTACTCCTCCATGGCGCTGCGGGACGATCTGATGGCCGGGGAGAGCTACTACATCGCGGAGACAAAATCGCTCAAGCGCATCCTGGACGCGCTGAAGGAGGATTCGGCGGTCCTTTGTGTCGTGGACGAGGTGCTGCGCGGGACCAACACGGTGGAGCGGATCGCGGCTTCCAGCGTGGTGCTGCAGGTTATGGCTGAAGCGGGCGCGCTGTGCCTCGCCGCCACGCATGACATCGAACTCTGTGATCTCCTGAGCGATAGCTATGACCTGTACCACTTTGAGGAACAGGTCGGGGAGGGAGAGATGATCTTTGACTTCCTGCTGCGGGAGGGCAGGGCCACATCAAGGAACGCGATCCTGCTTCTGCGGCTGATGGGCTTTGACGAGGAGCTGGTACAGCGCGCCTTCTCCCGGGCGCAGATACTGGAACAGCGGCTGTGACTCCGGTCACAGCCGCTGTTCTTTCAACATGTCATTCTGAGGCGCAAAGCGACGAAGAATCTCATAACACAGATGCGTGCAAATCGGGTCAGATCCCTCGGCTCCGCGCAGGATAACAATCCGCTTTTGATATCCCCCAGTCTGCTTCGCAGACAGCCCCCTTTAGGCAAGGGGGCCGAAAAGGACATCACGGCGCAAGCGCGTCCTCTCTGTAGGGGCCGACACCCCCGGCGGCCCGCGGGTCGGATGCCGCACCAGGGCTGCGGGCGGCTGATAGCCGCCCCTACGGCGAATAAGCAGACACTTTCCCCGCAGGGGCGCTTCACGAAGCGCCCGCCGGCGAGGAAGACGGACAAAGCGCAGCGAGTTTTGTCTGACGTCGATCACAGCCGTTTTTTGCTTTTCCCTACCATATAAATAATGGGGATCAGGCCCGCGGCGGCGGTCTGGCCGATGGGGATGATCCGCTCCGACCAGAGCGAAACGGCGCGGGCGTTCGGGGCCATCAGCAGTCCCGCCGCGATGGCGGCGGCGCCGCCCAGCCAAATGAGCCAGCGCCCGCGGCGCATGTCCGAAAGCTTCTCGCCCCGGTATGCGGGCTCCGCGCCGAGGCTAAGCCGCAGGCAGATCCCGGCGCAGAAGAGCGCGAGCGAGGCGAGCAGGAAGTCCGGGATCAGCCACAGCGAGACCACCGGCGCTTCCAGACGCTCCAGTGTGCGGAAGAAGACGAGGTTGCGAACCAGCGTGAAGAAGGGCAGGCTCAGACGCGCCGTGATCTCCGCGCCGAAGCAGCCGAGCACCGCCGCGCACAGGGCGCTCAGCAGCAGGCAGAGCCCCAGCAGCCAGAGCGCGCCGGCGCGCAGCTCGTCTTTCTGCCTTTCCGCGCCGCCGAGCAGGAAGCCCGGGGCGTAGAGGCCGAGCAGCAGCACCTCCCCCACCGGCAGGGCGCCGAGCAGCACCGGCAGGGCGTCCTCCTCCGTCAGCGGCAGCAGGTTTGCGGGCTCGATCTGCCGCAGCGAGAACAGGAGCAGCAGCAAAATAACGCCCAGCAGCACGGGCAGGAGCATCCGCGCCGTGCGCACGAGCGCGCGCGGAGAGCCGAGCGAGGCGAGCAGCGCGGCAAGCCCCAGCGTCAGCACGAAAAAGCCGGGGGCGCTCCGGGGGAAGATCGCCACCACAAAGCGCTCCGCCGCCGCGCGCAGCACAAAGCCCGCGTACAGCAGCAGCCATAGCCCGTACAGGAGCAGCGCCGCCCGGCCGAGTTTCCCGCCCAGCGCGCGCAGCGTCAGCTCGCCCAGGCCCTCCCCGTCCCGCCGCGCGGCGGTGAAGCGGCATAAGAGCCAGGCGTAGAGCAGCAGCGGCGGCAGACAGCAGAGCGCCGACAGCCACGCGCCGCGCCCGGCCAGCCGCACCGAGGCCGCGGGATAGAGCCGCAGCGCCGGAGAGAGGACCGCAGCGGCGCCAAGAGAGAGCAGCTGCCGCCGCGAGAAGCGTTCCATATCCTTCATTGCGGTATCCTTCTATTCCATCGTGGAATCATAGCTGTGCAGCAGCTCCCCGCGCACGGTGATGCTGATCTCCAGGGAGTCAAGGAGCTCGCCGAGCGGGGCGTCCAGCGCCCGCCAGCGCTCGGGCGAGGCGAGCGAGACGCGCTCCTCCAGCCCGAGGAAGTCCAGCTTCAGCTGCCGCGCCAGCCGCAGGATGCGCCCGATGCGCTCCGAGACGGCTGATTCCAGCTGCGCGGTCAGATAGTCCTCATAGTGGTCGGGATCCTCACCGCCGTCCCCGGCGGTCTCCAGCACGGCGGCGCGCACCTGCGCCAGCACATCCAGGCCGCGCAGGCTCCCGTCCTCGTTCCAGACCGGGATGACCCGGCTCTCGCCGCGCTGCAGCGCGAGCGCCGCGGGCAGCCCGCCGAGATCCAGCACGCTCAGCTCCCGCCCGGCGGTGCCGCCGCGCAGCAGCTCGACGCCGAGGGCGTCTTCCGGCTCGATCCAGGCGGCAAGCACACCGTCCGCCAGCACCCCGAGCCCCGCGTCCACGGCGGTCATCCCGCCGTCCTCGGCGGCTTTTTCGTAGCGCAGGGCTCTGGCGAGCGCCCCGCCGCGGCGGGACAGGGAGCGCAGCAGGGCCGCGGCGCTGCCGTTCGGCTCCGCCTCCCGGCGCTCGCTGCGGCTGTCTGCGGCGCGCAGGATCTCGGTGATCCCGCGATCCCCGCTGCCTGCGCCGAGCACCATGTCCTCCGCGCTGCCGCCGCGCACGATGTAGAGCGGCATGTCCAGCCGCAGGTCCGCCGAGCGGCACACGTTGCCCAGCAGCTCGCCGAGCCCGTGCTCGGCCTCCTCCTGCCCGACCAGCAGGCTCTGAACGTGGCCGAGGAAGAGCTCCTCCTCCACCGAGGACTCGCGGATCCGCGCCAGCGCCGCGCTGTAGTTCCTGCCTGTTCCGCTCAGGGCCGGGGCCGTCCCCTGCCCCTCCGGCCCCGCCGCGGCCGCGAGGCTCAGGCGTACGCCGCCCGGCGCATAGTCCACGCCCACGGTCTGGATGATCTGCATCTGCTCCAGCTCCCGGCGCTCCTGGCGCAGGTCGGAGCAGGCGCAGAGCGTCGGCGTCAGCAGCAGCAGCGCGAGCGCGCAGATCCTCCGCCGGGCGGTGTGTGTAAGTCTTCTCATTTCTGTTTTCTCCGATCGGGCGTGCGCAGGTGCGCGTCGCGAAACTTGTCGGCGGGCTTGGGCGGATGGAGCAGGGCCCGGCGCAGATTGCCGCGCAGCCCGTCGCTCAGCGGCGCGGTGTAGTTGACGCCGAAGCTGTCGATGCCCGCCAGATGCCAGAGCAGCAGACACAGCAGCAGCGTCAGGCCGTAGAGCCCGCCGAGGATCGCGCCGAGCAGGAGCAGGAGCCGCGCGAGCCGCACGGCGGCGGCCAGATCCTGACTCGGCAGCGCGTAGCAGGCGATGGCCGAGAAGGCCACCACGATGATCGCGATCGGCGAGACGAGGCTGGCCTCCACGGCGGCCTGCCCGACGATCAGCGCCCCGATGATGGAGACGGTGTCGCCGATGGGGCTCGGCAGGCGCAGGCCCGCCTCCTGCACCAGGCCGAAGGCGCCCAGCATCCCCAGCAGCTCCAGCGCCGTGGAGAAGGGCACGTCCCGTTCGGCCTCGATGATCGACAGCAGCAGCCGCGTCGGGATCATCTCCTGGTGGTACATGGCTACGGCCGCGTAGAAGGCCGGCAGCAGCGCCGCCAGCGCGAGCGCCGTCCAGCGCAGCAGGCTCAGCACGGAGCTCACCAGAAAATGCGTGCCCGCGTCGTCGGTGACCTTCATGAACTCCGCGAGCGTCACCGGCAGCACGAGGCCCACGGGCAGCCCGTCCACCAGCAGGCCGATCCTGCCCTGCAGCAGGTACATGGCGAAGCGGTCGGGCCGCTCGGTGTGCAGCAGCTGGGGAAAGGGCGAGCGCGGCGCGTCGACGATGTACTCCTCCAGCGAGCCGAGCGCGAGCAGGGAATCCACATCCAGGCGATCCACGCGCGCCGCGAGCTCTCGCAGCGTGTCGGGGGAGACCAGGCCCTCGACAAACAGGATGGCGACGCGCGTGTTGCTGCGGCGGCCGAGCGAGCTCTCCGCCAGCTTGAGCCGCGGCGAGGCGACGCGCCGCCGCACGAGCGCCGTGTTGGTGCGCAGGGTCTCGGTGAAGGCGTCGCGCCCGCCCTTGAGGGATTTCTCCAGCGTCGGCTCGCCCACGGGCCGAACTTCGGCCGAGCGCAGCTCAAAGCAGAGCGCAACGGCGCTCTCGTCGAAGATCAGCGCGAGATGCCCGTGGCAGAGATCGTCCGTCAGCAGGTTTATGTCCGAGCGCCGGTGCACCGCGCCGCGGTATACGCCGCCGGCGAGGATGCGGGCGATGACGGCGGCCTCGTCCTCCGCGCCGCCCGCGCGCAGGCTGTCGGTCAGCGGGCGCAGGACCTCCTCGGCGGCGTCCCGACCGGAGACGAGGCCGTCGAGCCAGCAGGCCTGCACCGCCACCTGCCCCTCCAGACCGAAGGCCAGCCTGCGCGTCTCAAAATCCGCGCAGGAGGAGAAGATCGTTTTCAGGGCAAAGAGGGAGATCGGCCCGCGGTATTCGGGCTCTTTCTTCGGCTGCGGCCGAGGGTAGGAAATGGGATCGGTATACATGTAGCGTATTATGCCCGATATCAACCCACAATATGTAGTGTGCGCAAAAAATGTTTGAAAAAGCGCAAAAATGCTGTTGACAAGCGGGATATTCGGTGGTATATTAGCCGGGCGCTCGAGAGAGACGCCGGGTCACGATCCGGGAGCGGGAAAAAATTTTTCGGGAAATCGAAAAAAGTTCTTGACAAACGGATCGTCCCGTGGTAATCTACATAAGCTGCCGCCGAGAGGCGAGCGGCGAAGCGTGTACCTTGAAAATTGAACAAT
>CAMJQX010000064.1 GCA_946408145.1 uncultured Clostridia bacterium | reverse complement strand
GGAGGCTCCCGCCTCCGACGTGCCGCCCACGCCGATGCCCGACGACGGCGGAGACGTCACCGAGGTCTTCGGCGAGAACATCCCGGAGGAGAAGATCGTCGTACATGATGTGGACGAGCTGCTCGCCGCCATCGGCAGCGACCGCGTGATCCAGCTGACCGACGGCGAGTATAATCTCACCAAGGCCGCGGGCTACGGCAGCGAGTACCGCACCGAGTATCTCTCCTGGCAGAACTGCGGCGACGGATACGAGCTCCACATCAGCGACGTGCACAACCTGTACATCGTCGGCCACGACAAGCAGAGCAGCGTCGTCACCGAGCCGCGCTACGCGAACGTCATGGCCTTCGACTGGTGCTCGAACGTGAACATCGTCTCCCTCACCGCGGGCCACACCACCGCGCCGGGCTTCTGCGCGGGCGGCGTGCTGTACTTCCTCAACTGCGAGGACATGTACGTCAGCGGCTGCGATCTCTACGGCTGCGGCACGCTGGGCATCTCCGCCATGAACTGCAGCGGCGTCACTGCGACGAGCACGATCATCCGCGAGTGCACCAACGGCGCGATGGATGCCTACGGCTCCTACGACGTGCGCTTCCTCGGCGGCAAGGTCCTGGACTGCGGCCTGAAGGGCGACAGCGGCGCCTATAACCTGTTCAATGTCCAGACCAGCACGGGCTTTGTGATCTTCAACACCGAGATCAGCGGCAACAAGGCCGAGATCCTGCTGCACAGCTCCAGCTCCCTGGGGGTGCAGATGCGCGGCTGTTATGTGCACGACAACACGATCTCCGAGAAGAGCTATCCCATCACCCGCGCCGACGGCAGCAAGTTCATCCATGCCACCGGCGGCGCCTTCCAGATCACCGGCGCGAGCCCCGTGATCGACGCCTGTTCCTTTGAAAACAACGAATTCCTGGGCATGGGCATGTACTTCAACTACGACGGCGAGTCCGCCGGCACCGTGGTCGACGGCGAAGGCCGGGAGCTTGCGCTGGAGGACCTCGAGGCCATGGAGCGCGCGGACTATCTGGACGTCTACAGCGGCCCGCAGCAGCCCGAGGCCGCCCCGCCCGAGGGCGAGGTGAACGAGTTCGGCGAGACCGCCTACCACGTGGACAATGTGGACGACTTCCTCGCCGCCATCGGCAGCAACACCACGATCTATGTCGACGCGGAGCTGATCGACTTCTCAACCGCCTCCAACTACGGCGGCTACGGCGGCACCTCCTACTACTGGCGCGACGACTATGACGGCCCGGGCCTGGTGATCAGCGGCGTGCAGAACCTGCACATCATCGGTCAGGGCAAGGACAAAACCACCCTGCAGGTCGTGCCGCGCTACGCGGACGTACTGTATTTCGAGGACTGCAGCAACATCTCCGTCGAGGACCTGACCGCCGGCCATCTGAAAGAGGCGCCGGGCTCCTGCGCGGGCGACGTGCTGGAATTCTACCGCTGCGGCGAGATCCTGGTCCGCGGCTGCGGCCTCTTCGGCTGCGGCGTGAACGCGGTCTATGCCACCAGCTGCCAGGGCCTGACCGTGGAGGACACGGAGATGTACGAGTGCTCCGGCGAGGGCGCCATCATCTGGGACTGCTACGGCGTGAGCTTTGACAACTGCAGCATCCATGACTGCCCGTCCAACAGCGTCAACGTGTACAATTCCCTGAACGTGACCTGGAACGGTCAGACGCTGCGGGAAGGCCTCAACGTTTTCTGATAACAGACGCCGACCGGATCGCCGGGATCCCGGAAAGAAAGGAAGATGATCATGAAGAGAATCCAACAGGCCCTTCTGGCCGGGATCCTGGCGGCGCTCCTGCTGCTGACGGGCTGCACGGGCGCGGAAAAGCCCATCCCCGAGGAGTACCAGCAGGTCGCCGTGGTCGAGTTCGAGTGAGCGACTTCGGAAAAGAAAAAACAGGCTGACGGTTCTGTGCGTCAGCCTGTTTTCGCTTGTGTATCTTTTACTCCGCTGAGAGCGCGAAATACAGCGCGCCGACGGCCTGCCCGAACTGGGCCACACTCACGTCCTCACGCGCGGCGAGCTGCCGCATGAGCGGGCTGTTGGCCAGCTCCTCGTCCGCCGCCTCGAGGCGGATGCCGGTGCCGGCCTCGTCAAAGCCCTCGCACAGCAGCGCAAAGCAGCGCCGGGACTTGACGAAGCGCCCGAAGAGGAAGCGCACGCGCGGCGTCGCGCCGAAGATCCAGTCCATCTCCCGCGCCACGACCGAGAGGTTCCGGCCGATCTGCCGGAAGATCTCCTCCGCCTCGGCTCTCCCCGCCTCGGCCAGCGCCATCAGGTGGGCGAGGGCGGGCTTGCGCAGGTCCTCCGGCGCGGTCGGGATGGAGAGCAGCCCGTCCGCCTCCCGCGCATAGTCCGCCAGCATGTCCGGCGCCAGGGCCCAGGCCAGACGGTAGGCCGCCGCCTGCCCGAGACAGCGGCGCAGGCCCGGCAGGCCGGAGTTCTCGTTGCGGCAGCTGCGCAGATCCTCCGGCGGCAGCGCGGCCGCGGGGAAGCTGCCCAGATCGAGCAGCAGATCGTACATCTCCAGCGGGATCGGCGGGATCGAGCCGTCGGGCAGGAGCCAGCCGGTGCCGAGGTCGGTGCCCAGCGAATGGGCGATCACGCCGCCGCGGATGGCGGCGTCCTCTCCGCCCGCGGCGAGCTCGGCCGCGGCGGTGAAGGCCGCCATACTGCCGTCGTTGCAGATGCGGCAGCGCCCGCCCGGCGCGCAGAGGGCGAGGATGTCCCGCCTGAGCTCCCGGACTTTGGCAAACTCCGTCTCATAGTCCAGCGCGGGGTTTTCGCGCATGCCCTTCGTCTTGGGCGTCTCACCGCCGACGATGCGGCCGCGGATCACGATGTCGGGGAAGCTCAGGCCCACGGCGTCGAGCTGCCCGCCGGCGGCCTCGATGCGCGAGCGCGCGGCACGCAGCAGATCGAGCATCGGCTGCGTGATCTCCTCGGCCGTGGGGCTCGCCGCGGGGTTCCAGTCGTACTCCTCCGTGTACAGCAGCCGCCCGTCCAGCGCGGCGGCGAGCTTGATGTCGCTGCCGCCGACGTCGAGGCCGACGATGCCGCCGTGTTCGGCCTCGCCGATGAGATGCCGCAGCGCGGCGGGCAGATCGGTCTCCGCAGGGCGATCCGGCCCGGCTGCCGGCGCGTAATCCGCCATCGGAACGACGGAGAAGCGCAGTTCCCCGCAGATGCGCCGGGCGATGTTCCGCACCTTACCAAGTCCGTCCGGCCGCGCGAAGCGGGGCGGGATCTCTTCCGCAAGCGCGGCGGCCGCGCCGTCGCAGAAGAAGCGGATCTCCCGCCCGCTGAAGGCGGAGAGCAGATTGTACACATGGGCGCAGAGATAGCCGCGCAGGAAGTCCTTTTCCGCCGCGTTCTCCCATGCGGGGAGGGGGAGCGCGTAGTCCCGCGGCGCGCCGTCCGGGCAAATCAGGCGCAGGATCAGCGGCGAGGCGCCGGGATCGGCGGCAAAGGCCGCGCGCAGCTCCGGCAGCCAGAGCGGCTCGCCGGCCTCCGCGCGTTTGAGCAGTTGAGAAAGCATGAGAAGGCCTCCGTGTGTCCGTTTTCTCCATCGTACCACGTTCCTGCCCGCAGCACAAGCGCGCGGTGAAAAAGCGTTGCGTCACGGCGGGGTATCTGCTATAATCAAGAAAAACAAAGAATCGCAGGTGATCCGAAATGGCGCTGGACAAGGAATACTTCGAAAACATCAAGATCGAAGTGGTGAAAAAGAAATACTACAACGCCAAGAAGGTGGAGGCCGTCTTTGACGACATCCGCCGGCAGGCGAAGGAGCTCAACGCCGAGAACGAGCGCATGCGGCAGGCGCTCTCCGCCCTCGCCGACCGCCGGGTCGAGCTGGGGGACGCGGTGCTGTCCGCGCAGGGCGTGTACCGCGGCCTCGTGGAGAAGGCCAACGAGCGCGCGGAGGAGATCGTCGCCGAGGCGAGGCGGCGCGCGGAGGAGATCACGGCGGAGACCCAGCGCCAGCAGGACGAGGCCGTGCAGCGCGTCGAGAAGCTGTTCAGCACGATGAAGGCCCAGCATGAGGAAGCCATCGAGACGATCAACGCCGAGTGGCAGGACTACCTCTGCGGCCTCTACGCCGAGCGCGGCGAGGAGCCTTCGGCGGAGGAAGCGGAGGAAGCGCCGGGGGATCTGCAGGCGAAGGTCGGCGCGATCGCGCAGGAGCTCTTCGAGATCAACGCGGGCAGCACGATGGGCCTGAATGAAGACGACGATGACGAGGACGAAGACGACTGAAGGCCCCGCCGCCTGAATAGTAATAAAACGGCATCCGATCCTTCGATCGGATGCCGTTTCGGATTTGTAAGCAGAACAGGATGATCGTGATGGCTACGCGAACAGCTTCATGATGCCGGGGATGATGGTCTTCTGGAACGCGGAGACCGTCATGATCAGCACGAAGATGTAGCTGATGGTCATGCAGATACGCAGGGCGGTGGGCGCCTTGTAGCCCTCGTTCACATCCTTGCGCCAGAACAGCAGCAGCACGAACAGGCCGCCGATCGGGGTGGCGATGGAGGTCGCGATGTTGGCGATCAGGATCAGCTGCGTCGGGGAGCCGTTGAAGCTGTAGCAGATGGCCATGGCGATGGCGCGGGCGCTGCGGCGGGGCCGCGGGCACGTGATCGGCGTCGTTGTGCCGCGCCTGCATCTGACGATCTTTTCCGAGATCCTGCAGGGCATCGAGGAGGAGGCGCAAAAGCGTGGGTACATGACCACCGTCTGCGTAACGGAGGATGATCCCAAAATCGAACGGGACCGCCTCAATCGGCTGCGCGACGGCGGCACGGACGGCGTGATCATCGCGGCCACCGGGCGCAACGGCCGCATCCTCCGCGATATTCAGGCCAGCGGTGTCCCCGTGGTGCAGCTGGTGCGCCGGCAGGAGCTGGAGCTGAGCAGCGTCGTGGCGGATTACGAGGCGAGCGGCCGGGAGGCGGTACATTATCTGTATAAGAAGGGCTGCCGCGTGATCGGGCTGATCGCCGGGGCGCAGCATCTGGCTCCCTACAAGGGCCGCTACGAGGGCTACCGGAAGGCGGTTGCTGAGCTGGGGTTGGAGGAGATCACTGGGAGCAGCGACCGCATCGTCAACAGCTTCGGCTATGGGTATGAGAGCGCCAGGCAGCTTTTGGATGAAAACCCGGACCTCGACGCTATCATCGCCGCCGTGGACGTGCAGGGCCTCGGCGCGATCCGGGCGGCCGCTGAGCGCGGCCTGCAGATCCCGGAACAGATCAAGATCATGAGCCTCACCGGGCACCGGGTGGGACGCATGCTGGAGACGACCATGACCTCCATGGAAATGCCCGCCTTTCAAATGGGCGAAGCCGTCGCCAAGCTGGTGATTGATGAGATCGAGGCCGATCCAAAGCATAAGCCCGCCCGCAGGCACATCAATTTTGCCACAACCCTTGTGGAACGAGAGAGCACATAAGCCCGGGATCCTCCTGCCGCGGGACAGCCGCGGCCATATGTGCTGATGGACGGAAAACCGCAAAAACGCCTCTGGACCATTGCTGATCCAGAGGCGTTTTCATGAATACCAGCGCCTTCGCTGCGGCGGGACGCGGGGGACGGGGGATTTATATACCTCATGTCCCGCCGGAAGCGCGTGCTGCATTTCATTTCGCGCGTGCTTTTTTCGCCCGCGTGCTGCAAAAACGCAATCATGCTTTTGCAGTCGCTCCCGAAAATGAAAAAAGCGGACCGGAACCGCACGAAAAAAAGTGCAGTTCCGATCCGCTCATGAGGATGCGAGGGATGCGAGAAACGGAGGCCATCGACGGCCTGATCGTCACCGGCCCGACGGGCACGAATGTGAACGATATCGCGATCGCCCTTTTGGACACGGAAGAAGAGTAAACTACCTGCCGCAAGCCATAGACAAGCATCAATAATGCAACAAAAATTGCAATATTGATGCTTGCTTTTCTTCTTTGCGGCAAATAGAATAAGAACAAGATCAGGAAAGGAGGGTGAAGCGTGGACGGCAAAGGCGCGAAAAACGAACAGCTGTTCCGGGATCTTCCTGTGTGGAAATCGATCGCTTCGCTGGCAATCCCCTCGCTGCTCTCGATCCTGGTCATGATCTTCTACAATCTGGCCGACACCTTTTTCATCGCCCAGCTCGGCGACACGGCGAAGGTGGCCGCCATTTCCATCGTGAGCCCTGTCTTTTCCATCATCATGGCCCTGGGGACCATGCTGGGCGTCGGCGCCGGCACGGTGATCTCCGTGGCCTTCGGCGCGGGCGAAACGGAGAAAGCGAAGAATACAGCGAGCCTCTGCTTCTATGCCGGCATCGTGCTCAGCGCGGTCATCAGCGTTTTGCTCCTGGCTTTTTCCTCGCCGCTGCTGCGCTTTCTCGGTACGCAGCCGGAGATGCGGGACGACGCGGCGACCTATCTGTGTGTCCTCGCCCCGGGCACGGTCTTCATGATCAGCTCCACCACGGTCTCCGCGCTGATCCGCGCCGAGGGCGGCGTACGGGAAGGCCTGCGCGGCTATCTCGCGGGGACGGTCACGAACATCGTGCTCGATCCGCTGTTCATTCTCGTTTTCCGCTGGGGCGTGGCAGGAGCCGCCGTCGCCACGGTGCTGGGCAACCTCGTCTCCATTCTGATCTATCTCGTCTACATCCGCCGCCATGCCACGGTGGTCTCGCTGGATCCGAAGCGCGCGCTGGCGGATGCGGCCGTGCTGGGCAGCATCCTCGCGCTGGGCGTGCCGAACGCGGTCAGCACCCTGCTCAGCGGCTTTGCCTCCACCTTTTCCAATCAGCTTTTGTCCACCCACGGCACCGACGCCATCGCCGCCATGGCCGCGGCGGGCAAGTCCAGCATGCTGATCTCCATGGTGCAGATGGGGATCTGCATGGGCGTGCAGCCGCTGCTTGCCTATACCTACGGCGCGAGAAACTTCGAACGTCTGAAGGAGGCGCTGCGCAAGACCGCGCTGCTGACTGTGCTGGTGGGCCTGGCCTCCGCCGCGCTGTGCTTTGGCTTCCGCCGCTGGGTCATCGGCCTGTTTTTGAAGGAGGCGCAGGTCGCGCAGATGGGCGAGAGCCTGATCCTCTGGCTGATCGCCGGCGCGCCCTTCCTCGGCTTTGTGTACTTGAGCACCAACTATCTGCAGGCCACGCAGAAGGCGAGCGCGGCGATCCTCGTGTCGCTGCTGCGGCAGGGCCTGCTGCTGATCCCGCTGCTGTACCTGTTCCACTGGCTGCTAGGCCTGACGGGCATCGCGGCCGCGCATCTGGCGACGGATATCGGCGCGGCGGCGCTGGCCATGCTGATCTTTGTCTTACATACTAAAACCCAATAGAAATCTTTGATTCTTTCCGGCCAGAATTGCGCCAACCTTCGTTGGAGCCCTTGACCATATATCTCCATTATGCTCTGCGGTCTCCACCTCGTCTGGCACAATTCTGCCTCGGAAATCTTTCTAAAGCTTTCTATCAGGTTTTAGTATCACTACCGCCGCATGAGGAGGGAGCTTGCATGAATACCGCCAACAATTCTCTTCGTCAGGACACTGACCGCCGTATCCGGGAGGTACTCCTCGCTTCCCTCGAGCAGGGGAAGGAGCCCACGGTCGGCGAGATCTGCGCGGGCGCGGGGATCAACCGCTCCACCTTTTACCGGCACTATCTGGACGTATTCGATCTGATGGAAAAGACCGAGACGGAGATCCAGAAGGGGCTGGCGGAAGCGCTTGTCTCCGACGCAGAAGGCGAGGCGCTCGAGCGCCTGGTGCGCTACGTCGGCGGCTACGGCAGCTTTTATCGGATCTATCTGCAAAAGCACCTGAACGGTTCGATGGAGGCGGGCTTCCAGAGCTATTGGGAGAGCCATCTCAAGCCCGTGTTTCTGCGAGCGGGCGTAAGGGACGAGCGCCGGATGCTGTACTACTATCAGTTTGTCAAGGCGGGCGTGATGACCGTTCTGAAGCTGTGGCTGGACGGCGGCCGCCGGGAGAGCCCGGAAGAGATCGCCGGTATCCTGCGCGCCATGCTGAGCTCAACCTATGGGAAAGGAGAAAAGTGAGATGAACGATCGCATT
>CAMJQX010000063.1 GCA_946408145.1 uncultured Clostridia bacterium | reverse complement strand
CGCCGGAGTTGACGCTGACCTTGTCCGCGCCGCACTTGAGCACGCGGTCAAAGTCATCCAGGCTGTTGATGCCCCCGCCCACGGTCAGCGGGATAAAGATCGTCCGGGCGACCTCGGTGAGGATGTCGGTAAAGAGCGCCCGGTCCTCACAGGAAGCCGTGATGTCGTAGAACACGAGCTCGTCCGCGCCGCTGTCTGAGTAGTATTTCCCGAGCGCGGCCGGCGAATCCACGTCCCGCAGGCCCTCGAAGTTGACGCCCTTGACCACCCTGCCGTTTCTCACGTCGAGACAGGGAATGATGCGCTTTGTGATCATCTTGCCGCCTCCAATGCCTCGCGCAGATCCACGGCGCCGGTGTAATAGGCCTTGCCGAGGATCGCGCCGTACAGTCCCTGCTCGCGCAGCGCCCCGATATCCTCCAGACTGCTCACGCCGCCCGAGGCGATCAGGTCCATCGAAAAGCGCGCCGACAGCGCGCGATAGAGTGCGCGGTTCGTGCCGCGCATCGCGCCGTCGCGGGAGATGTCGGTGCAGATCACGGTGCGTACGCCGAGCTCTTCCATCTGCGAAAGAAACGCTTCCAGGGTCTGCGCGGACTGCTCGCGCCAGCCGCGGATGGCGATATACCCGTCCTTCACGTCCGCGCCGACCGCGACGGCGGCGCCGAAGGCCGCAAGCGCCTCGCGCAGGAAGCCGTCGTCCGTGACGGCCGCGGTGCCGAGGATCACGCGCCGGACGCCCGCGTCGAGATAACGCTGTGCGGTCTCCATCCTGCGGATCCCGCCGCCGATCTCGGCGCGCAGGCCAGTCTCGGACACGATCTCGGAAACGATCTCAAGATTCGGCGTATCCCCGTATCGCGCGCCCTCCAGATCCACGAGGTGGATCCACTCCGCCCCGGCGGACGCGAAATCCCCTGCGACCGCAAGCGGCTTTTCGCTGTAGACGGTCATCTGCGCGTAGTCGCCCTTATACAGCCTCACGGCCTTTTTTTCATAGAGATCTATCGCCGGCAGAAGGATCATGGTGTTCCCTCACAAAAAGCTCTCAGAATGTTCAGGCCGACGGCGCCGCTCTTCTCCGGGTGGAACTGGCAGCCCATGACGTTGTCCCGTGCGGCGATCGCCGTGACGTCAAGGCCGTACTCCGCCGTCGCGATCAGGCTGTCCGCGCAGTCCTCGGCGTAATAGGAGTGCACGAAATACACGCAGTCGCCCTCTTTGATGTAGCGCAGCAGCCTGTGATCGCGCCGGAAGCGCAGCGCGTTCCAGCCGATGTGCGGGATCTTGAGCGCAGGCGGGAGCCTGCCCTCCATCGCGACGACCCGACCTTTCAGCAGGCCGAGGCCGCGGTGCTCGCCGTATTCCTCGCTGCTCTCGAAAAGGAGCTGCATGCCGAGGCAGATGCCGAGGAGCTCCTTGCCCTTCGCGGCCTCCTCGATCAGCAGCGCGTCCAGTCCGGGCTCGCGCAGCTTCCGCGCCGCGTCCGCGAAGGCGCCGACGCCGGGGAGGATGATCTTGTCGGCATTTTGGAGAACGCTTTTCTCATTCGTGACGACCGCCTCCGCTCCGATCGCGCGCAGCGAGGAGCAGAGCGAGAAAAGGTTGCCGACGCCGTAGTCCACGACCGCGATCATACCAGCATCCCCTTGGTCGAGGGCACGCGCCCGGCGTTCTTCCCGTCGATCGCGGCCGCCCTGGCGAGCGCGCGCGCAAAGGCCTTGAAGCAGCCCTCGATGATGTGGTGGCTGTTCCGCCCGGCGAGCTGCCTCAGGTGCAGCGTGACGCCGGCCTCGCGGCAGAGCGCGATGAAAAACTCCTCCACCAGCTCCGTGTCGAAGCTGCCGACCTTCTGCGTCGGGATCGCCAGTTCCCCGTAAAAGGCGCCGCGGCCGGAGAGGTCGACCGCCGCGAGGATCAGCGCCTCGTCCATCGGGAGCAGGATATCGCCGTAACGCGCGACGCCGCGCTTTTCATCCAGCGCCTCCGCCAGCGCGCGCCCGAGGCAGATGCCGATATCCTCGACGCTGTGGTGATCGTCCGTCTCGGTGTCTCCGACGCAGCTGAGCGTCAGGTCAAAGCCGCCGTGGCGCGCGAAAAGCGTCAGCATGTGGTCGAGAAAGCCCACGCCGCTGCTGATGCTGCTCTCGCCGCTGCCGTCGAGATCCAGGCGGAGGCTGATGTCCGTCTCCGCCGTTTTCCGTTCGATCTGTGCCGTTCTCATCCGAGACGCTCCTTCCTGATCTCGTCGATCGTCTGCAGCAGTTTATCCATCTGTGCGCCGGAGCCGATGGTGATGCGCACGAAGTTTGCGATCCGCTCCTGCGTGAAGTGCCGCACGAGCACGCCGCGCGCTTTCAGTTCCCGGTACAGCTCCCCGCCCTCGATCCATCCGCACTCGGCAAAGACGAAATTCGCCCGGGAATCCAGGACCCGAAAGCCGCGCTTTCGCAGCTCCGCCGCCGTCCGCTCGCGCGTCTGCGCGATCGTCCGGCAGTTTAAGAGGTTATAGTCGTCGTTCTCCAGCGAGGCGAGGCCCGCCGCGAGCGTCATGCGGTTGACATTGTAGGGATTGATCGAGCAGCGCAGCGTGTTGAGATCCGCGATCAGCTCCGCGCCGCCCGCGGCGAAGCCCAGCCGCGCGCCCGCGAGCGAGCGGGACTTGGAAAAGGTCTGCACGACGAGGAGATTATCATACTTCCCGATCAGCGGCAGCGCGCTCTCGGCCCCGAAGTCCACATAGGCCTCGTCCACGATCACGACGCGGCCGGGATTGGCCGCCGCGATGCTCTCGATCTGCGCCGCGCTCAGGCACATGCCGGTCGGCGCGTTGGGGTTTGCGATCACGATCGCTCTGCCGAGGCCGAAATAATCCTCCGGCGCGATGCGGAAATCCTCCCGCAGCGGGATGCGTTCCGCGTCCAGGCCCAGCAGTGACGCGAGCACCGGATAAAAGCCGTAGCTGACGTCCGGGAAGGCGATCCCGCCGTCGGCGAAGGCCATGAAAGCGAGATACAGCACCTCGTCCGAGCCGTTGCCGAGCAGGATCTGCTCCTCCCCGAGGCCGCAGCGCTCCGCGAGCTTTCGCCGCAGAAGGCGCCCATCCGGGTCGGAATAGAGCTGCAGGCGCCCGCTCTCGGCGCTCACCGCGTCCAGCACGGCCTGCGGCGGCGGGAAAGGCGACTCGTTCGTGTTGAGCTTGACATACTGCTGGTCCAGCGGCTGCTCCCCCGGCACGTAGGGCCGGAGCGCCGCGAAGCGCTCACTGAAAAAACTGCTCATTGCTCAAACCTCTTGAGAAGGCTGCGGGCGTGACCCTCCAGCTCTTCCTTCCGCGCAAAGAGGGCGATCTTGTCCGACACCCCGCGCAGCGCGTCCTTCGTGTAATAGGTGAACTGCGACTTTTTGATAAAATCGTCCACGGAGAGCGGCGAGGCGAATTTGGCGATGCCGCCCGTCGGCAGCG
Source organism: uncultured Clostridia bacterium (assembly GCA_946408145.1). Next base: position 4,682 of record CAMJQX010000063.1, on the reverse strand, counting down.
TGTGATTCGGACCCGCCAGATAGTCGCCCAGCGCCTCCGGCGCATAGCGCCCGAGGAAGATCGAGCCCGCGTTTTTGACTCTGTCGAGCCATGAAAAGGGCTCGTCCACGCACAGGCCCAGATGCTCCGGCGCGATCTCGTTTGCGATGTCGATCGCCGTGTCGAGATCCTCTGTCACGATGATGCGGCTGTTGTCCTCGATGGCGGCGCGCGCGATCTCCTCACGCGGGAGCACGCGGAGCTGCCGCTCGATCTCGGCCTGTACGGCCAGGGCCAGCTCCACGCTGTCCGTCACGAGAACGGCGCTGGAGAGCTTGTCGTGCTCCGCCTGCGCGAGCATGTCTGCCGCGACGATCTTCGCGTCGGAGTTTGCGTCCGAGACGAGCAGCACCTCGCTCGGCCCGGCCACGACGTCGATCGCGACCTTGCCGAAGACCTGGCGCTTGGCCTCGGCCACATAGGCGTTGCCGGGACCGACGATCTTGTACACCGCGGGGACGCTCTCGGTGCCGTAGGCCAGCGCCGCGATCGCCTGCGCGCCGCCGACCTTGAACACGCGGTCGACGCCCGCGACCTTCGCCGCGGCGAGGATGTTCGGGTCCACCTTCCCGTTTCGCGCGGGCGGCGTCACCATGACAAGCTCCGCACAGCCCGCGATCTTCGCGGGGATCGCGTCCATCAGCACCGTGGAGGGATAGGGCGCCGTCCCGTTCGGGACATAGAGGCCCACCTTCTCGATCGGCGTGATCTTCTGGCCGAGCAGAACGCCTTCCTTCCCCTGCATGATGAAGCTCTCGCGCTTCTGGCGGCTGTGGTAGGCGGCGATATTCTCCGCCGCCTCCCGGAGCACGTCAAGGAAGGCAGGCTCGACGGCGGAGAGCGCCTCGTCGAACTCCCGCGGGGTCACTTCGATCGGATCGGGGCGCACGCCGTCGTAGCGCTCGGTCAGCTCGAGCAGAGCCGCGTCGCCGCGCCTGACGACCTCGCCGATGATCTCGCGCACGCGCTCCTCCACGCGGAAGCCCGGATCCCTGCGGGCAAACAGCTCCTCATTCGGTACTTCGCCGTATCGGCAGATGCGGATCATGCCTCGATCCTCCCTTTCACATTTGCTTTCAGCATTTCGACGGCGGCGGTCTTGAACTGATAGGCCGCCTTGTTGGCAATGAGCCTCGCGCTGACCGGCAGCACGTCCTCCAGCACGACAAGATCGTTTTCACGCAGGGTCTTGCCGGTCTCGACGATATCGACGATCACGTCCGACAGCCCCAGCAGCGGCGCGAGCTCGATCGAGCCGTTGAGCCGGATGATGTCGATCTCCCGCCCGCGGCGCTCATAGTATGCCGCGGCGATATGCGGGAATTTGGTGGCGACCTTGAGGCTGCGCAGGCCGCTGTCATAGAAGTCCTTCGGCCCGGCGACGGCCATGCGGCATCTGCCCAGGCCGAGATCCAGCAGCTCGTAGACGTCCGGCTCGTATTCGAGCAGGATGTCCTTCCCGGCGACGCCGAGATCCGCCGCGCCGCGCTCGACATAGATCGCTACGTCCGAGGGCTTCACCCAGAAATAGCGCACCCCGGCGTCGGCGTTTTCAAAGGTCAGGCGGCGGCTGTCCTCGAGAAGCGCCGGGCAGGCGTAGCCCGCCCCTGCAAAGAGCGCGTATACCTTCTCGCCGAGCCGCCCCTTGGGTAGCGCGATGTTAAGCATGCGCCGCACCTCCCCGCAGATCGACCAGTTCCCGGTAACGCAGCCCCGCGGGGATCTCCCGCTGCGCGCTGACGCGCTTCCCCTCCGCCTGCAGCCTTTCGACCGCGGCGGGCACGGATGCCGGATCGGCGTAGAGCAGCAGCACGTCGACGTCCGCGCCGTCTGCGACGGGGTCGTCGGGCAGGCGGTCCAGATAGACCGCGAAGCCGAGACCGGAGGCCCGGCGGCCCATGCGCGCCATCAGGCGGTCGTACTGCCCGCCGGCCAGCACGCTCTCCGGCACGCCGTCGAGAAAGCCCTGAAACACAAGGCCGTTATAGTATTTGCGGTTGTTCACCACGGAAAAATCGAAACAGACCTTATCGGAAAGCCCCGCCTCGCTCAGCATGCCGGCGAGACAGCGCAGCTCCGCAAGCGCCGCCAGCGCCGCGTCGCTTTCACAGTAAGGCGCGAGCTCTTCGATCGCCTGTGCGAGCGGGGCGTGAAGCCCGGCGAAGAAGCAGAATTCACGCACCGTCTCCTCCGGGAGCTGTGCGCCGCGGCAGAGCGCTTCGAGCTCGTGGACGCTGCGCCCGGCGATGCACTGCGCGGCCTGTCTGGCGAGGGTGCCGTCCTCCCCGAGCGCCGAGAGCAGCGCGTTCAGAAGGCCGAGATGGGAGAGGTTCAGCACATAGTCCCCGCCCAGGAGCGACAGGCTCCGGACCGCGAGCGCCGTGACCTCGAAGCTGTCATAGGCGTCGAGATCGCCGATGCACTCGAGCCCGGCCTGCGTGATCTCCTTGAACTCGCCCATGCCGCCCGCGGCGCGGAAGACCTTCTCGCTGTAGCAGAGCTTCTGCCGGCAGCCGGGCTGATCGGCGCCGCTTTTGATGATGGAGAGCGTCACGTCCGGCTTGAGCGCGAGCAGTCTGCCGCGGCTGTCGGTGAAGGTGATGATCCGGTCGCTGACCAGAAAATCCTTGTTGCGGGCGTAGAAATCGTACTCCTCGAAGCGGCTCATCCGAAAGGGCAGATAGCCCCAGCGGCGATAGAGCGCCTGCAGCGTGAAGGCGGCGCGCTCCTCCGGCCTCATCAGGCTCTCGTCGATCACGGTTCTTCCCCCTTCGAAAGGCGCGTCAACACGAGCTCATAGCCGCCGGGCCCGTATTCGAGACAGCGGCTGACACGGCTGATCGTCGCGGTGCTGACCCCGGTCTTCGCATTGATGACGGCATAGCTCGTCCCCTCGCGCAGCATCTGCGCGACCTGCAGGCGCTGCGAGATCTCGCGCAGCTCCTTGACCGTGCAGACGTCCTCAAAAAAGCAGCGGCACTCCTCCACGCTCCGCAGCGTCAGGATCGCCTCGAACAAGGTCTTGACCTCTTCCGTATACCAGTTGGCCATCTGTTCCGCCTCGCTTCATCACTTTACTATACTAATCCATTAGTAAGGCAAATTATATACAAAGTTCGCTCTCCTGTCAAGTCGGCATCCTGCAGCAATTGAGCGCATCTGCGCCGGGATTCTTGGTGCAAGTGACCAATGGGATCAGAAAATGCACGTATTCAAAACCTGAGGAAAGCATCACTTTTCTTTTTGACAATCCACCGGCAATCTGGTATCTTATATGTATAGACATCAAAACTTCGTATGTCACACTGTCAAAAGGAGGAAAGATCATGACCAAACGCCTGTTTGCGCTTCTGCTCTGCCTCGTGATGTGCCTGTCGCTGCTGCCGACCTCGGCCTTCGCGGACGCGGAGATTCCGGAAGAAGAACCCGCGGCGGAGGAAGAAGTATTCGAAATCCCTGTGGAAGAGTCCGCGGAAGAGCCTGCGGAAGACCCGGCACATGTTGAAGACCCGGCGGAAGAACCCGTTGAGGAGCCTGCTGAGGAACCCGTCGAAGAACCTGCTGAGGAACCGGCGGAGCGGCCCACTGAGGAACCGGCTGAGGAGCCTGCAGAAGAGCCCGCGGAGGAGCCCGAGGAGGAACCCGCTGAGGAACCCATTGAGGAGCCGGAGGAAGAATTTGAAGACCCCTTCCTCCCGGTCGAGGAGGCCGACGACCAGGTCAGCGACAAGGCCGCGGATCTCAGGGTCGAGGACCCCGCGGGCGGCGAGGCACAATCCACCTCCGGTACGCTGAAGGTCGGCACCAATGACTCCGGCTATGTCGGCTACGGCACTTTCAAATACTTCAAATTCGTCCCCGGCAGCACCGCCATCTATGTCTTCACGGCTACTTCTAACAACGACACCGTTGGTTATCTGTATGACGCGAGCTGGAATCTTCTCGACAGCGACGACGATGACGGCGAAAACTCCAACTTCTTGATCGAGCGCAAGCTGACGAGCGGAACCACCTATTATCTCTGCGTCGCTTTCTATTATGGAGATGACAACGGCAGCTTCCCCATCGTGGTCACGCAGATCAAGACCGGCTGGAACAAAGTCGGCGATCTCTGGTATTACGTCAACGACGACGGCAGCTTCGTCACGGGCTGGAAGAAGATCAGCGGCACCTGGTATTACTTTGACGAATACAGCAGCTATATGTACGCCGACGGCGGCTTCTGGACCGACGAATACTCAAAGCTCTACTACTTCAAGGCCAGCGGCGCCTGGGACAACACGAAGGGCTGGAAGGAAAACTCGCAGGGCGAGAGGTTTTACGTCGGCGGCAGCGGCCAGCTCCTCACCGGCTGGCAGACGATCGACGGCAAGAAGTACTACTTTGACACCTATCGCGGCTATGCCTACCGCGGCTTCCGCACGATCGACGGCGACGAGTATTTCTTCAACAACGACGGCGCGCTCGGCACCAAGGGCTGGAACAAGACCGTCCACCGCTATACCTGGACCGACGGCGCCGGCAATGAGCACACGGAGACCTATACCTCCTGGTATTATCTGGAGAGCGACGGCGGCCTGCCGATCACGGGCTGGAAGAAGATCAGCGGCAAATGGTATTACTTTGATCCCGAGGCCAATGGC
>CAMJQX010000062.1 GCA_946408145.1 uncultured Clostridia bacterium | reverse complement strand
ATATCACAGCAAAGCACCGCAATCAACGACAGATTGCCGTGCTTCCCTCCAACAGTCCGATATATTTATACGCTGTCGTGCGGCTGATAGCGCAGAGCCGCGCTAACTCTGTCAGGTTGAATGAGCCATTCTTATAGGCAGGATAATGGCGAAGGAAATTAGCGGGTATATCGTCAAGCGTGGTCTGCGGTCTTCCGATGCGCCGCTCTGTTGTTACACAATTCCAACTCCGCAAACACATCCAGCAATTGGAGTAAAGCGTCCGCCTGTCGGCGGCGTCGCCGGGAGGCGACGGAGAGAGATCGAAATCGGCATAAAGCAAGCCCCCAAAGGTTTTCAGACTCTTCCGAGGACGAAAACCTTTGAGGGCTTCTGTTATGATGGAAGCTGCCCGCGGGAGGCGTCATTCATACAGCGCCATCATCCACTCGTAGCCGCAGGCCTTGCAGCGATAGGTCGGAGGGGTGCCGATGTCCACAGGCCCGACCAGGGTGAGCTCTTTGCTCCGGCACTTCGGGCAGTGAGGGGCGTCCTCATATACGCCGCCGGACGCCTGCTGCAGTTTTTCCTTGTCCAGTATCTCCACAGGTTATACCTCCCAATGTTTTTTTATTTCTGACAGATATTCCGTCGCCGCGCGTTTCTGCCGGAAACTGCGCGGCAAAGATCGGAGCGGGCTTATTCGGGGATCACAGAGCCGGCCAGACCCGCATTGGGGATGATGAAAAAGTATTCCTTTCCGCGGATCGGGTTGTCGGTGTCCTTGAAAGAGACCGTCAGCGTCTTGTCGTCCACGGTCAGGACCTTGATCACGGCAATCTTTTTCAGCTCGCCGATCCCCAGGACTTCGTTGACGGCTTCCTGCGCGTCGACGGGCAGCGGCGGGATCTCCTCCTTGTCGTCCCCCACGATCGTGTCGATCTGATCCTGCACGGTGAAGGGGTAGTAGGCCACATAGGCCTGTGACAGATCCATTTTCGCAAAGCCGCCTTTTTCATAGCGGAAGGTGATCGCATACGAGCCCTCGTCGCTGTAGGGCACAGGATCGGCAATGAGATCCCTGTTTGCCAGCAGCTCCTCGGCGCTGGGCTCGTTTGTGCTGAAATGGAAATGGATACCGCAGCCCGTGAGCAGGGCCGCCGCCAGGCATAGGGCGACAAGGATCGTGAGCTTTCTGCAATAATAACGCATCAGATATTCTTCCTCGGTTTCCGCCTGCCGGCCCGTTCCCGCGGCCGGCAGGCAAGTATAGTAGTTTGGACAGTTTCGAATCATAGCACAGCGCCCGGCAGAAAGCAAGCGGCCGCGGCTGTGCGTCAAAGCGGGCCGGCGCAGCGCTTTCGTATGTCTCTCAGCCGACCGCGGCCCGGCCGGCCTCGTAGGCGCGCAGGTTCAGCTCGACGAATTTCGCGGGGACCGTGTCGCGGATGATCTGCTCCCAGTCGATGTCGTCGAGGCCGAGCACCTTCGTCATGGCGCCGAAGAGCACCACGTTCATGCACTTGGGATTGCCGAGGGCTTCGGCGATGGAGGCGGCGTCCAGCACGTGGCAGCGGAAGGCGGCCCGCATGGCCTCGACGCAGCCCTCCGGGTACGCGCAGAGGCCCGCGGCGGTGGCGGAGCTCTCCATGGCGTAATCGTTGATGACCGCGACGCCGTCCGGCTTGAGGAAGTCCGCGTAGCGCACGGCCTCCATCTTCTCAAAGGCCACCATGATATCCGCCTCGCCCTTTCCGATCACCGGGGCGTAGACCTTGTCGCCGAAATGCACCTGCGTGGAGACGCTGCCGCCGCGCTGGCTCATCCCGTGGACCTCGGACATCTTCACGTCATAGCCCTTGCTGATCAGACCGTTGACCAGGATCTTGGCCGTCAGGATCGCGCCCTGGCCGCCGACTCCGACGAGGATCACACTTTTCTTCATGGCTCAGTCCTCCTTCCGGCTGATGGCGCCCACGGGGCAGACCTGCGCGCAGAGCGTGCAGCCCACGCAGAGCGTCGGGTCGATGCGGGACTTCTTATCGCGCACGCTCACGGCGGGGCAGCCGACGGACAGGCATTTGCGGCAGCCGATGCATTTGGCCGTGTCCACCGTGCACAGGCCGATGTCGTGCTTGATGCGCTTGATGAGCAGGCAGGGCCGGCGGCAGATGATGGCTGCGGGGACCTCGGAGGCCTCGGCGGCGTCCACCGCCTCCTGCATGGCCGTCAGATCCTGCGGGTCGACGATGAGGATCTTCTGATAGCCGATGGCCTCGAGCACGTCCTCGATCTTCACGGCGGCCGCGATCTCCCCCTGCAGGGTGAAGCCGCTGCCCGGGTTGTCCTGATGGCCGGTCATGCCGGTGATGTGGTTGTCGAGCACGACGGGGATCATGTTCGCCTTGTTGTAGAGGATCTCCGTGGCGCCGGTCATGCCGCTGTGGAAAAAGGTGGAGTCGCCCACGACGCCGAAAACCTTTTTCTTCACGCCCGCGACCTCAAAGGCGTGCGCCATGCCCGCGCCGACCGAGAAGCCGCCGCCCATGCACACGCAGGTGTCCATCGCGCTCAGCGGGGGCACCGCGCCGAGCGTGTAGCAGCCGATGTCGCCGGCGATGACGGTATCCTTCTTTTTCGACATGATGTAGAAGAAGCCGCGGTGCGGGCAGCCGGGGCAGAGCGTGGGCGGCCGGGGGACCGGCTTGACCGGCAGCTCCTTGATCTCCGGCTCCGTGCCGAAGAGCATCTGACGCAGGCGCTGGGGGTTGAGCTCGTACTCGTTGCTGACCAGCTCCTTGCCGACGCATTCGATGCCGGCGGCGCGGATCTGCTCCTCCATGAAGCCCTCGAGCTCCTCGATGACGTAGAGCTTTTTGACCTTCGAGGCGAAATCGCGGATCAGGTCCATGGGCAGGGGATATGTCAGGCCCAGCTTGAGGAAGGACGTGCCCTCCGGGAAGACCTCCTTCGCGTACTGATAGGCGATCGAGGCGGTGATGACGCCGACCTCGCCGTCGCCCATTTCCAGCTTGTTGATCGGGCAGGTGCTGCCGTACTCGCGCAGCGCCTCCAGCATCTGCTCGACCTTGACGCGGTGGCGGTAGGCGTTGGCGGGGGCGCAGTTGTTCTTGGGCAGGTCGCGCGTATAGGGCCGCGGCTCGACCTCCGTGCGCTCGCCCAGCTCGACGAGGCTCTTGGAGTGGGAGACGCGCGTCGTGGTGCGGAACAGAACGGGCATGTCGAACTGCTCGGAGATCTTGTAGGCCTCGCGCATGAAGTCCTTGCACTCCTGCGAGTCGGAGGGCTCGATCAGCGCGATCTTGGCCGCGCGGGCGTAGTTGCGGTTGTCCTGCTCGTTCTGGGAGGAGTGCATGCTCGGGTCGTCGGCGGTGACGATGACGAAGCCGCCGCTGACGCCGTTGTAGGACGCGGTGAACATCGGGTCGGCCGCGACGTTGAGCCCCACGTGCTTCATCGCGGTCAGGCTCCGCAGCCCCGCGATGGACGCGCCGTAGGCGACCTCCGTCGCCACCTTTTCGTTGGGCGCCCACTCGCAGTAGAGGACGTCCTTGAACTGAGGAAGCTGCTCGAAGATTTCCGTGCTGGGGGTGCCGGGGTACGCGGCACAGACCTTGACGCCCGCCTCGTAGGCGCCGCGGGCGATGGCCTCGTTGCCGGACAGCAGTACTTTCATGTCTGACCTCCGTTAGACTATATGAAGGCGAAAAGCCGGAAAGCTTTTCGCCGCGCCGCTTTGCGGCGCAGCAAAACAGCAGGGCCGTTATGCATGGCCATGAGCCTTGCTGTCTCTATTATCGGACACGGGCCGCGCCATGTCAAGCACTTTCACAAAGGAAAGCGAAACCGCCCGCCTGTTTTTGTGCAAAATCTCCATTTTCTCCCACAAGCTCCCCCCCTCCTGCCGCGCCGCGCGGCGCCGAAGGGCGGAGAGGCGGCGCTTTTCGGGCCGGCCTCTCTTGCGCGCGCCGGCGCGGCGTGGTATAATCCGCGCAGCGGCGAAAAGCCGCGATCGGACCGGGATCTATTCTTTGCAATAGTCAACAGGGGAATCTGGGTGAATACCGGGCGTTTATGAGGGGAGGACTTGGCCGGAAGGCTCGTTTGACGCTCATGAACGCAGGGTAGTACTCCCTCGCGAGGCCGTCACTGTGAAGCGGCCCGCCGACGTCAGCGGCGGGCCCGAAGTCAGAAAACCTGCCCGGACAGTATCAAGGCGCGGCGCTTCGTATCCGCCGCGCAGACAGTGCTGTGTTGTACAGAGAACCGCGGAACCCGGTCAAAGTGCAGCGGGCACGGCGTCAGCCTGCCCTCCTCTCTTTTTCTCTGTGCGATTTCCGAAGGCCCCTGAGGCCGAAAAAAGAAAGGAGAGCATTTTTCATGTCCAAAAAAACCAGAAACATCCTCATCGCCGTGGCTCTGCTCGTGGTGCTCGCGGTCGGCGCTCTGCTGATCTACAACGCCCACAAGCCCGCCGCGCAGCTCGGCGACAAGAACATCACCGTCGTCGTCGTCCACAAGGACGAGAGCAGAAAGGAATTCAAGATCAACACCAGCGCCGAAAACCTGCGCGCCGCCTGCGAGGAGCAGAATCTGATCGCCGGCGACGAGAGCGAGTACGGCCTGTATGTCAAGACCGTGGACGGCGAGACCGCCGACGACGGCGCCCAGGAGTGGTGGTGCCTCACCAAGAACGGCGAGATGTCCATGACCGGCGTCGACGACACCATGATCGCGGACGGTGAGCAGTATGAGTTCACCTTCACGGTCGGCTGGTAAGCTGTCGGTCAGGGAGATCTGCGTGCTCGCCCTGATGGCGGCGCTGATCTTCGCCTCCAAGGTGGCGCTCGCGAGCCTGCCGAACATCAACATCAACTCCGTGCTCATCATTCTGACGGTGGTGTTCTTCGGATGGAAGGCGCTGTATACGGTCTACGTCTACGTGCTGCTGGAAGGGCTGTTTTTCGGCTTCTCCGTATGGTGGTACGGCTATCTGTACGTCTGGGCGGTGCTGGTCGCCGCGGCGATGCTGCTGCGCAAAAACGACTCGGCGCTGATCTGGGCGGCTGTGGCGGGCGTCTTCGGCTTGATCTTCGGGCCGCTGATGTATCTGGAATACTTCGCGATCCTCGGCGGCTGGCACAATTTCTTCGCCATGTGGGTGGCCGGCATCCCCTATGACCTGACCCACTGCGTCGGCAACTTCGCCTTCACGCTGGTGCTCTACAAGCCCCTGTACCGGGTGATGGACGCGATACTCAACAAAAAGCGCTCAGGGAGCAATCCCTGAGCGCTTTTGTGATCCTTATGCAGTTTTCGGCGGGATCCGCGTGGGATCACCATGCCGCGTTGATGAGGTAGTACAGCGGCTCGTCGTAGGGGTAGCTCTCGTCGATCAGCAGTACCAGGAAGTAATCGCCGGGGGCGTCGAAATGCACGGTCCCGCTCATGAACACGAAGTCGTCCTCGGAATCCGGCTGCAGCGAATCGAAGACGTCGGTGTCGCCGTCCTCGGTCAGGCGCACGATGCCGCACAGCAGGTAGTCCATATCCTCGATATAGGACGGGGCGACGAGGAAGCTGACATCGCAGGGCTCGTCCAGGGTGAGGAAGAACCAGTCCAGATCGCTCGGGTTTGACAGCTCGCCCGCCGTCACCATGCCGTTTTCAAGCCGGTCCGCGCGCAGGAATACGTCGTTCGACTCCTCCTCGACATAGTCGGCGACGTCATAGAAGCCTTCGCCGGAGCTGCCCTCCTCACCGGAGAATCCGTTGGGATACTGGATCCCGCAGACCTCCTCCAGGCTGAGATCCAGCGAGCGGTCGATCTTGCCGAGCTCGCGGATATCGATGGCAAAGTTGAGGTTCTGGCCCTCGACATAGGCCATCGCGTTGATGCCGACGACCTCGCCGAAGACGTTGACCAGCGGGCCGCCGCTGTTGCCGTGGGAGATGGGGGCGGTGATCTGAATGAAGCTGACGTCGTCGATCACACGCGAGGCGGAGGAGACGTTGCCGGCCGAGAAGGTGCTGGTCAGGCCCTCGGAGCTGCCGAGCGCGTAGATCGTCTCACCGGTGATCACACCGTTCTCCGCAAGGGAGAGATAGGGGTTGCCGCTGATGTCGGCCTGCAGGACGGCGATATCGAGCGAGGGGTCGTAGCCAAGCACGGCCTTGATCCCGCAGACCTGACCGTCCGTCAGGGAGACCTGCCCGGAGACGGTGCCGTCGATCACATGGTAGTTCGTGACCAGCGTGCCCTGATCGTCGATGAAGAAGCCGGAGCCGAGGCTGTAGTAGATCCCGTTGGCCTCGTCGGCCCGGATCTCCACGACGGCCGGCGAGATCTTGCTGAAAACCTCCTCGGAGCGCAGCTCGACAGCCTTCCATTCCGCGGTATAGACCGCATCCCCGCTGACGGGATCCAGCTCATGATCCCAGCCGGTAAAGGCGTAGTTGCTGCGCTTCAGCTCGGGCGGCTCGGGGTACTCGCCCTCCGCGACCAGCTGCTCCGCCTCGCCCTTGAGGATCTCACCCCCGCGCGTGTCAAAGCGCACGCTGTACAGGCGCTTCCACATGGCGGCCGCGACGAGGTTGCTCTGCACGTCGCGGATGTTTTCGCTCCAGCCGTCGAAGGCGTAGCCCTCGCGCCGGACCTCGGGGGCCTCGGCGGCCCCGCCCTCCGTGATTTGCTGGAGGAGCTTGCCGGAGACGAGCTCGCCGCCGTTGAGCTCGAAGCGGACCTCATAGACGGCCGGTTCGGGGCTGGGCTCGGGCTCGCGGACCCACTGTGCGGCGGCGACCATGTTTGCCTGCACGTCGGAGACGTCCTCGCTCCAGCCGTCGAAGGCATAGCCCTCGCGCCGGACCTCGGGGGCCTCGGCGGCCCCGCCCTCCGTGATTTGCTGGAGGAGCTTGCCGGAGACGAGCTCGCCGCCGTTGAGCTCGAAGCGGACCTCATACGCGCCCGCGCCGCAGGCCGCCAGGGACAGCACCATGGCGAGCGCGAGAAGAACCGAGAGCAGACGTTTCACGATCCTCACTCCTTAATCTTATTTCAAACAAAATAATACGCTTCGTGCCTTTTTCTGTCAATATAACGATTATGAGCGGGTATGCGGAAGCAGGCGGCGCGGGATCGATTCCGTACCCGGCTTTCGGGCAGATCCGCAGGGCATCAGGCAGAAAACCCGGTTCCGTTCGGAACCGGGTTTTTTCTATGTATCTGCTTTTCTGCGGAAACAGACGAGATAGCCGATCAGGCTCAGCGGGAGGGCGGCGAACACGTCGACGACGGAGTGCTGCTTGATATACACGACCGAGGCGCAGATCAGAAGGCCCAGCGCGACCAGCGGGATCGAAAAGCGCGGCTTCGACAGACGGGCGCAGCGCAGGACCGCGAAGATGAGGCCGAGCGCCACGATGACGTGCTCGGAGGGGCAGGCGTTGGAGCTCTCGTCCACAAAGTAGATGAAACGGACGAGCCGGATGAGCAGATTGTCCCGCGGAAAGACCTCCGGCCGCAGCGCGGCGCGGTTGGGAAAGACGGCGTACAGGAGCAGCGAAAAGCCGCAGCACAGGATCATGTACCACATGAGCCTGCGGTAGACCGCGATATCGAAGCGAAGCGTGTAGGCGATCATGCCGAACCAGAACGGGAACCACAGCACATAGGGGATCACGAAGAGCTCGCAGAAGGGGATCCTCTGGTCCCACGCGCAGGAGACAAGCGCATAGGCCTCGCTCGGGTATATGCGTTCCAGCACAGCGAAAGCGAGGACATGGACAGGCAGGTAGAGCAGCAGGAGCAGATGCCGGTAGCGCGGGCTCCCGATGTCCCGGGGCTTCAGGCTGAAATACTCCTTCCAGCTGATTTCGTTCGTCATGGGAAGCTTCCTCTAAATCTAACAGACTGCGCAAAAAGGAATAAGGTGAGACGCCCGCAGAGAGGGATCCCACCTTATTCTTCTGCTTTTCCGGCACGGGAACACACACGGCGCCCCGCCGGGGAAGAGGATTATGCCGCGCGTTTACTTCGCGTAGTCGACGACCTTGGTCTCGCGCAGCATGTGCACCTTGATCTGACCGGGGTAGGTGAGCTCCTCCTCGATCTTCTTGGCGATGTCCCGCGCGAGCAGGACCATCTGATCCTCGCTGACCTTGTCCGGCTCGACCATGATGCGGATCTCGCGGCCGGCCTGGATGGCATAGGAGCTGGCGATGCCGGGGAAGCTCTTGGAGACCTCCTCCAGCTTTTCCAGACGCTTGACGTAGTT
>CAMJQX010000061.1 GCA_946408145.1 uncultured Clostridia bacterium | reverse complement strand
GCAGAGAGGTTTTATTGCTGGCCACGAAAGGCTGATCCTCCCGCACGGAAAGGGCAAGCACTGCCTCTCGATTTCTTCCATTTATAGGTTCCAGTTTGATTATCATAATTGGTTTTTCTCCTTAAATATATATTTGATTTGTAATCATTCCTGTATGGCGTCGACTCCCGAAAAAAGGGTATAAAAATGCCGCAGCGAAGCAGCTCCCGTCGTGGCTGCATCCTGCGGTCCCCACTATCCGAAAGTTACTCAAAACGGCGCACAAAACCAGAGGGGCGTGCCCCTCGCCGTGTTCTGCGCCCATATTCCGTTATCTGACGTTTGCCGCGCTGTCGATCATCGGTCTGCGCTCCTTCCCGGCCCGCCTCCGCAGGCTCCTTCTGTTTTGAATATACCACTCCGGATCCGCTTCTGTCAACGCGTTTCTAAGCGGCGATCAGCAAAATCAGGGCGGCGTGCGAAATCCCGCCCGGCCGCTTTCCTGCGCTGCACCATCCGATCGTCATTATCATGCCTCGGCAGCGGCTTCAAGCGACAATGCTTGCGGCGGTACAGGTTTTCCTGTATAATGTAAATCAATGGAGCTGTCGGAAGGAGGAGGCATATGGGACGCAGGAAAAACGAAAAACTGGAATTCCGGTTTTACGAGCTGCCGGGCGGGAGCTGCGTGCTGCCGCTGCTCGGCGAGGCCTGGGTCGGCGTCTACGGACAGTACGATATCTGCCAGCATTTTCATAACCTGTTTGAGATCGGATACTGCCACTTCGGGAAGGGGAAGCTCCTGCTGGGGGAGAAGTCCCTGCCGTACGAGGACGCCATGATCTCCGCGATCCCCGCAAACTTTCCGCATTCCACCGTCAGCGACGGCGTTGACTCCTGGGAGTTCCTGTTTTTCGACCCCGAAGAGCTGATCCGCGAGATGGTCCCGGGCGACCTGAAAAAGCAGGAGGAGATGCGCTATACGATCAACAAGCGGCCGAACCTCCTGCGGATCGAAGAATACCCGGATCTCGCGGCGACCGTGTGGCGGATCATGGAAGAGATGCGCGAAAAACGCCCCTACCATCAGTCTGTGGTCCGCAATCTGCTGAAGGTTTACCTTCTCGAGCTGCTGCGCGTGCAGGAGGGGCAGAGCCCCGAGCCCACGCGGACGCTTTTTTCGGACAGCGAGGCGGATCGCGTCGTGCCCGCATTCCGCTACATCGACGAACACTATGCCGAAAACCTGCGCGCGGCGGATCTGGCGCGGCAGTGCGGCCTGAGCGAGCCTCATTTTCGCAGGATCTTCGAGGACTACGCAAATATGACGCCGATGGATTACCTCAACCTGACCAGGATCCGCAAGGCATGCAGGCTGCTGCGGCAGAAGGACAGCCCGATGGACCTGATCGCGGAAGAATGCGGCTTTTCGTCCCTGTCCGCCTTTACGCGCAACTTCAAGAAGTTCCTCGGTACGACGCCCTATCAGTGGAAGCTGAAGCATGAGCCGCTCGGCGGTGTGAACGATTACAACATTTCGGCGCGGCAGGGCTGGCAGTCTCTGGATTGAGCTTGGCGAGGTGCACAAAAGCAAAAGAACTATTCTGTGCAAGTTGACGCAGTTAATTTTTTGATGATCGAAAATGCCGATTTTTTCATCAAAACTTGCGACAAGATGCCGATGCGACATGTTAGAATATAACAAGAAAGCGGAGAGGGACCGGGCTCGTTCTCTGTCGGTTTTGCACAGAAAACGGCAGTGTGCGCTCGGAGCTGTCCGCACAAAAATACTAATGGAGGAAAACCATGAAAAAGATTCTTGCGCTCATCCTCGTCCTGACGATGGCTGTCGGCCTGATGGCCATGTCCGGCACCGCCTTCGCCGACGGTGACAACACCCTGACCGTCTACGCCTGGGACGCCAACTTCAACATCCCCGCTCTGAAGGCTGCTGAGGCTGCTTTCCAGAAGGTCAACCCCGACTTCAAGCTGGACATCGCCACCCAGTCCGGCTCCAGCGACGTTGAGCAGGCCATGACCCTCGCCGGCTCCTCCGGCGACATGAGCTCCCTGCCCGACATCGTCCTCTTCCAGGACCACTTCATTCAGTCCTACGTGGCCGACTATCCCGACTGCTGGATCCCCGTGGAAGATGCCGGCATCAACTGGGAAGACTTCGGCGCTGAGAAGCTGAGCTACAGCACCATCGACGGCGTGCACTACGGCGTTCCCGTGGACAACGGCACCGCGATCTTTGCTTACCGTACCGACGTCCTGGAGCAGGCCGGCTACACCATCGCCGACCTCACCGGCATCTCCTGGGAGCGCTGGCTCGAGATCGCCCGCGACGTGAAGGACAAGACCGGCTTCGCCCTGCTCTCCATGGACCACTCCGGCGACGACCTGCCCTACATGTTCATGCAGGCTGAGGGCCTTTCCCAGTGGCTCGACGGCCAGCCCAACTTCGTTGAAAACGAGCCTCTGCAGCGCATCATCGAGGTCATCGTGACCGGCGCCAAGGACGGCACCATCCTGCTGGCCAACTCCTGGTCCGAGTACTGCGACCAGACCATCGTCGGCAACCAGGTCGCCGGCGTTATGAACGGCAACTGGATCATCCCCACCATCGAGCAGGTCGCTGAGAACAGCGGCAAGTGGGCTCTGACCACCCTGCCCACCCTCGACGGCGGCAAGGAAGGCTACGCTGCCAACGGCGGCTCCTCCCTGTACATCACCGGCAACTGCCAGAACGTTGAGCTCGCCAAGCAGTTCCTCGCCTACACCTTCGGCGGCGGCGAGGGCTCCATGGAGACCTATGACAACGCCCTGCGCGACGGCGGCGTCATCACCTGCTGCATCAGCGCCGGCCAGTCCGACGTGTACAAGGAAGGCGTCGAGTACTTCGGCGGCCAGGCCATCTACTCCGACATCGTCGGCATGGGTGCTTTCGTTCCCGTCATTGAGCAGAGCGACTACCACTACATCGCCCGTACCTACATCGGCAACGCCATCACCAACATCATCAACGGCGCCGATCTGATGAGCGAGCTCCAGGCTGCTCAGGATCAGGTCGAGTTCGAGATGGGCTGATCATCTGATCGACAGACAGCTTAGAATACAAAAACGGTATTGCCCCGTCATGAAAATGGCGGGGCAATCTTCCTATGGAAGGAGGATCCCTGTGGAGAAAAAACGCAGAGCCGTGGGCTGGGCATTCCTGTTCACCGCCTCGGTCATGATTTTTATCTTCAGCTTTTATCCGATGGTCTCCGCGCTGATCACCTCGTTCAAAACCGGCTCGAGCGCGAATATGAAATGGGCGGATCCGTGGTATAACAACTATGTCCGCATGTTCAAGGACAAAACCTTTATCACGGCGCTCAAGAACACCTTCCTCTATCTGATCGTTCAGGTCCCCATCATGCTGGTGCTGGCGATCCTGCTGGCGCAGCTTCTGAACAATCCGAACCTGAAATGCCGCGGGCTGTTCCGCACCTGCATCTTCCTGCCCTGCGCGATCTCTCTGGTTTCCTACTCTCTGATCTTCCGCACGCTCTTCTATGATACCGGCATGATCAACACGATCCTGATGAAATTGGGGATCATTCACGAGAACATCAAATGGCTCGGCCAGACGAACACGGCTCGCGGCGTCATCATCACCGCGCTGATCTGGCGCTGGACGGGCTATAACATGGTATTCTACCTGGCGGGCCTGCAGAATCTGGACTACTCCGTGTATGAGGCCGCCCGGATCGACGGCGCCAACGGCTGGGACACCTTCTGGCAGATCACGGTCCCGCAGCTGCGCCCCGTGATCATCATGACCTTTATCATGTCCATCAACGGCACCCTCCAGCTCTACGACGAATCCGTCAACCTCACGAACGGCGGGCCGGCGGGTACGACGATGACCATGTCGCACCATATCTACAATACCGCCTTCCAGGGCAAGGCCAACTTCGGCTACGCCTCGGCGCTGTCCTTCATCGTCTTTATCCTGGTGGCGATCCTGGCTGTCATCAACCTGAAAGTGGGTGATAAGCGTGACTGAAAAGAGAAAGCTCGGCGCGATCCAGCGCCGCCTGATCCCGAGCTATGTTTTTCTGATCATTGTCTCGATCTTCTCTGTTTTCCCGCTCTTCTGGATGCTGACCGCCGCGACGAATACGACGGTCGACGTGTCCCAGGGCCGCCTGTGGTTCGGCGCCTTCAGCGCGGAGAACTTCAAGACGCTGCTGGAAGGCATGCCCTTCTTTGAATCCAAGCTCTGGAGCGCGATGCGCAACTCCTTCTTCTACGCCGCCGTGCAGACGGTCCTGAGCCTGTTTATCTGCTCCCTTGCCGGCTACGGCTTCGAGCTCTATCATGACAAGGCCAAGGACGCGCTCTTCGGCATCCTGCTGATGGCGATGATGATCCCGGGCGTCGCGACGATGATCCCGCTGTTTTCGATGATGAGCAAGATGAAGATGCTCAGCAGCGTCTGGGGCTTCATCCTGCCCTCGCTCGCCACGCCTTTCATGATCATGATGTTCCGCCAGAATTCGCGGAACTTCCCGGTCGAGATCATGAATGCCGCGCGGATCGACGGCCTGAACGAGTTCGGCATTTTCTTCCGGATCTATATGCCGGTCATGAAGTCCACCTATGCCGCCGCCGCGGTCATCACCTTCATGAACGCATGGAACGCCTATCTCTGGCCCCGCGTCGTGCTGAAAGCGCCTGAGGCGCAGACCATGCCGCTGTTTATCGCAAACCTCGCCGGCGGCTATACCATCGACTACGGCGCGCTGATGATGAGCGTCCTGTTCTGCTCCCTGCCGACGGTCATCATCTTCTTCATCCTGCAGAAGCAGTTTGCCGAAGGTATTACCGGCGCGGTCAAGTGATTCTTCCCGCACTGTTTCCGGAATGGATCCCGCAAGCGCTCTCCTGCCCCGGCGGGGGAGCGCTTTTTCCTGTCATCACACTTTAGTTTGGAGCAAAACATGAGAGAATTTGATTTTGAAACCATCGTCAAAAATCCGGCGGTATTTGCCGACGGGCGTCTTCCTGCCCACTCGGATCATGTGGCTTACCGCAGCGAGGCGGAGCTGGCCGCGGGCGAAAGCAGCCTGCGCCTGTGTCTGGACGGCGTCTGGAAGTTTCACTATGCCAACAACATCCAGGCGGCGCCGGAGGGTTTCTGGCACCCGGATTATGATATCGGGAGCTGGGACACGATCCGTGTGCCCGCCCACATCCAGATGGAGGGCTATGACAAGCCCGCCTATGTGAACACCCAGTATCCCTGGGACGCGCTGGAGGAGCTGCGGCCCGGGGAGGTCCCGTCCTTTTTCAACCCTGTCGCCGATTATGTGACCGAATTCACGCTTCCGGAGGGATTCCGCGGCCATGAGCTCAGCATTTCCTTCCAGGGGGTGGAGAGCGGCTTTGCCGTCTGGCTCAACGGAACGTATCTCGGTTACAGCGAGGACAGCTTCACCCCGGCGGACTTCGCGGCGGACGGCGCGATGCGGGAGGGCCGGAACAGGCTTGCGGTGCGGGTCTTCAAATGGACGCCGGGCAGTTGGTTCGAGGATCAGGATTTCTACCGCTTCTCCGGCATTTTCCGCAGCGTGTTCCTCTGCGCGCTGCCCGGGACCGCCGTGACGGACCTCTCGGTGATCCCCACGCTCTCCGAGGATCTTTCCCGCGGTCATGTGGAGGTCTGTGCCAAGACGTGCGGCGCCGGCTGCCTGCAGCTCTCCCTGATCAGGGAGGATCGGGTGCTGCGCACGGCGGACGCCCGGATCGAGGACGGGTGCGTCCGCGCGGAGCTCGATCTGGAAGCGCCGGCGCTCTGGAGCGCGGAGGATCCTGCCCTGTACGCGCTGCGCCTCCGGGTGCTGGACGAGAACGGAGCGCTGACGGAGGTCCTGGAGCAGGCGTTCGGCTTCCGCCGCTTCGAGCTGAAGGACGGCCTGATGCTCCTCAACGGCAGACGCATCGTCTTCAAGGGTGTGAACCGCCACGATTTCAGCTCAATCTCGGGCCGCGTTCCGAACCGGGAGGAGCTGATCCGCGACATCGTCACCATGAAGCGGCACAACATCAACGCCATCCGCACCTCCCACTATCCCAACCAGTCCGAGCTGTACGCCCTCTGTGACCGCTACGGGCTGTATGTGATGGACGAGTGCAACATGGAGACCCACGGCAGCTGGGACGCCTATCTGCGCAAGCAGGCGGACGCGGACTACGTGATCCCGAAGGATCATGCGGAGTTTGCGCCGCTGCTGCTGGATCGGGTGCGGTCCCTGTACGAGCGGGACAAGAACCACCCCTGCGTGCTGATCTGGTCCTGCGGCAACGAGAGCTACGGCGGCAGCGTGATCCGGGATATGAGCCGTCTCTTCCGCAGCCTGGACAGCCGCCGTCTCGTGCACTACGAGGGCATCACCTGGGATCCCAGCTTCCCGGAAACCAGCGATATTGAAAGCCGGATGTACACGCCGGCCGCGGAGATCGAGACCTGGCTGGCGCAGCACCCGGAAAAGCCCCTGATCTGCTGCGAGTACAGCCACGCCATGGGCAACTCCTGCGGCGCGATGCACAAGTACACCGATCTCTCCGACCGCGAGCCGCGCTATCAGGGCGGCTTCATCTGGGACTATGTGGATCAGTCCCTCTACCGGAAAAACCGGTACGGCCAGCGGTTCCAGGCCTACGGCGGGGATTGCGGCGAGCGCCCCACGGACTACGAATTCAGCGGCAACGGGATCGTCTACGGCGGCGACCGCGCGCCTTCGCCCAAGATGCAGGAGGTCAAGTTCAACTATCAGAACATCTCCGTGGACTTCGACGAGACGGGCTTCACGGTTCGCAACAAGCACCTGTTCACCGACGCCGACGCCTTTGAGGCCGTCGCCGTCCTGCTCAGGGACGGCCGGGAGTGGAAGCGGGCGCCTCTGTCCGTGGCCGTTCCGCCCCTCTCTGAGGCGCATTTTGCCTATCCTGCCGCGCTGCTTTCGGAGATGGCGCTGCAGGAGCGGGCGGCAATGAGCCTGGGCAAGAACCCGCCGGAATTTGCGCTGACCGTCTCGTTCCGGCTGGGCAGGGATACCCTCTGGGCCGGGAAAGGCTACGAGATCGCCTTCGGGCAAAAAGTGTGGAAGCGGGAGGCCGCTGCCTTCTCCTGCACGGAAGAACTGACCGTGGTGCGCGGCAAGTGGAATCTGGGAGTGCGCGGCGCGCGCTTCTCCGCCCAGTTTTCCGCGATCCGGCCCGGTCTGAGCTCTTATGTTTTCGACGGGACGGAGCTGATCGAGCAGATCCCCATGCCCAACTTCTGGCGCGCGCCGCTGGACAACGACCGCGGCTGCAGCATGCCGCAGCGCTATGCCCAGTGGAAGATCGCGAGCCTGTATGTGACAGGGCAGTACGAGGGGGCGCCGCTGTTCCCGGAGGTCGAGCAAAGACCGCACAGCGTTCGGATCACGTACGATTACGTCATGCCCACGCAGCCCCAAAGCGCCTGTCGCCTCTCTTATGAGGTCTTCGGCGACGGCACCGTGCTGACCGCTCTGTCTTACGAGGCGGTCGAGGGCCTTCCCGACATGCCGGAATTCGGAATGCTGTTCAAGCTCAGCGCCGACTACGACCGTTTTTCCTTCTACGGCCTGGGGCCGGAAGAGAACTATGCCGACCGGCAGCGCGGCGCGCGCCTCGGCGTTTATGAGAAGACGGCCGCGGAGAATCTGGCCCGCTATCTGGTCCCGCAGGACTGCGGCAATCGCTGCGGCGTGCGCTGGATCCGCGTGACGGATCGGCGGGGGAGAGGCCTGGAGTTCTTTGGAGATGAGCTCTCCGTGAACGTGCTGCCCTACACCCCGCACGAGCTGGAAAACGCCGCCCATGCGTATGAATTGCCGCCGGTGCACCACACGGTGGTGCGCGTCGCGCTGCAGCAGATGGGCGTGGGCGGGGACAACAGCTGGGGCGCGAGGACGCATCCGGAGTATCTGCTCCCGGCGGAGCGGGATCTCGTTCTGCGCTTTGGCTTCCGGGGCGTCTGAACCGGCGTATCCCGAGAAACGCCCAAAAGGATAGGGGATGGGCGCAGATCAGAGCGCCCGGCCAGAGACCGAAAACCGAAATACAAAAAGCGAGACATGCGGATGCCGGTATGCGCCCGCCTGTCTCGCTTTGCCCTTGTTGAAAGGGTTTCCCGGGGAAATACGCAAAAAGGGTGTGTTGCGGCGTTGCCGAAAAGTGATATTGTATTCGCCTTTCAAGCTGCGCGAAGCGCAATTTCACTCGGCGTCTGCCGA
>CAMJQX010000060.1 GCA_946408145.1 uncultured Clostridia bacterium | reverse complement strand
TCTCGGCTTTCGCCGAGGAGGACTTTGAGGATCCGTTTATCCCCGTGGAAGAGGACGAGTTCGTTGTCGAGTCTGAAGTCGAAGCCGTCGTCGACGAGGCGTCTGATGAGAGCTGGTACGGCGGCTGGCAGCAGATCGGCGGCAAGTGGTACTTTATCGATTCCAGCACCGGTGCCCGCGCGAAGGGCCTGTGCACCGACAGCAAGGGCAATGCCTTCTATTTCGATCCCAGCACCGGCGCCATGCAGACCGGCTGGCAGAAGATTGACGGCTACTGGTACTACTTCAACAGCGCCGGCTATATGGTGACCGGCTGGCTCAAGTCCGGCAGCGCCTGGTTCCTGATGAGCAGCGCTTCCACGCTGGAAAACGGCCGCGGCATCATGCTGACCGGCTGGCAGAAATCCGGCGGCAAATGGTACTACCTCCAGAGCGACGGCAAGATGAAGACCGGCTGGCTCAAGTCCGGCGGCAAATGGTACTACCTCAACAGCGACGGTCATATGGAGACCGGCTGGAAGCAGATCGGCGGCAAATGGTACTACTTTGACGGCAGCGGCGCCATGAAGACCGGCTGGGTCAAGTCCAGCGGCAAGTGGTACTATATGCTCGACGACGGTTCCATGGCTACTCGTACTCTGATCTACGATGAAAACTGGAGCGCGTATTACTGCGTTGATGAAAACGGTGTGATGGTCACGAACGAGACCTGGGTCTATCAGGGCACCCACTATCATTTCGGTGCCGACGGCAAATGTGATTATACATACTGAGTTTCTGATGAACAGATGAACATCAGACAGGGAGCGGTTGACACCGCTCCCTGTTTTCGTTGATGGACTTGAACAGAAATGCAGATCCGCCTCTGCGCTCAGCGCCCGCGGAACACCGCGGTCGGATCATAGAGGCCGGAAGAAAAGAGAGCGGAGACCGCCGCGTCATAATCCTCCAGCCGCCGCGCCTTGTTGATCGCCTTGTGCAGCCTCCCGGCGTCCGGGAACTTGTCGATCGCGTAGTACCAGACTTCCTTGAGCCGCGAGATCGTGTAATGCTCCCCCAGCCCGGCCTCCAGAAAAGCGCGCTCCAGCCGGGAATGAAACATGCGCAGTTCCTCAAGCCGCAGCGCTTCCCCGCCCCGCAGCACGCGAAACAACGCGGGGTCGGTCACCGCGCCGCGGCCGAGCATGACGCGCTCCAGGCCCGGCGCGAACGACAGCACGCTTTCAAGGCTCGCCCTGTCCACCACACTTCCGTTGTAAGTGACGGGTGCGCGGCTGGCCGGAAAGGCCGCGGCAAAGGCTTCAAGATCCGGCGCGCTCCTGTACATCCCGGCCCGGTCGCGGGCGTGTATGATGAGCTCGGAGATCGGATATTTGTTGTAGACCTCCAGAATGGCGGGAAACTCCGCCGTACTCTCCAGACCGAGCCGCGTCTTGACCGAGACCTTCAGCTCGCAGCGGGAAAAAACCTCGGAGAGAAACACGTCCAGGCTTTTCAAATCGGCCAGCATGCCGGCGCCCTTGTGCTTGGGCACCACCGTGCCCGAGGGGCAGCCGGCGTTCAAGTTCACTTCTCCGTAGCCCATGGCCGCGAGTTCACGGCTGACTGCCAGAAAGGCCTCCGCCCTGCTGCACAGCACCTGCGGCACCAGACGGAGGTCCCGGTTGTTCTCCGGCAGGATGTCGCGCAGCGCGGCGCCCTTGAAGCGGCCGCTGCCGTCGGGCGCGATAAAAGGCGAATAGTAACGGTCCACGCCGGGAAAACACGCGGCGTGGACATTTCGATACAGACAGGAGGTGACGCCCTCCATGGGCGCAAAATCGAGCTTCATGCCTGTGCCCGGATCTTCGCGGCCATCGCGTCATGCGCGGCGAGCTCTGCGCTGTCGTCGAGCGGCGCAAGCTCGGCCGTACCGTACTTGCGGCGCAGCGCCGTGAGAAGGATATGGTCGCATAGGGCGGGGTTCTTCGGCAGGAGCGGCCCGTGGCTGTAGGTACCGAAGACATTCCGGTAGCGCACGCCTTCCGTGCCGTCCTTCCCGTTGTTGCCGAAGCCCGCGAGCACCTTGCCCAGCGGCTGCACGCCCTCGCCGAGGAAGGTCTGGCCGCTGTGGTTTTCAAAGCCCACGACGAGGCTGCCGCCGGATTCGGCGGCACACTGAAACTTGTAGTTGCCGATCATGCGCTTCTTCGAGCCGACGGTATACAGATCGACCGCGCCGATGAAATCACAGCGGACGCCGTCGTAGGTCTCATAATACCTGCCAAGCATCTGGTAGCCGCCGCAGATGGTCAGAAAGGGCATGTCGTCGGCGATCGCGGCCAGGATCTCCCGGTCCTTGCCGCGGTGCAGGTCCTCCAGCAGCACCTGCTGCTCAAAGTCCTGACCGCCGCCGATGAACACGAGGTCAAAGCCCGCGAGGCTCGCGTTCGAGCCGATGGGCAGGCGGGTCACGCTGTTTTCGATGCCGCGCCAGCTCAGGCGCTTCTGCATGCACATCACGTTGCCCCGGTCGCCGTAGAGGTTCAGCACGTCCGGATACATATGACAGATTCTCAGTTCCATAGGATCACCAGTCAATCATTCATTTTACCCGAAGCAGAGCACGACGGAGCGGCTTTGCTTCGGAAGCCCCGGAAACGGAATGGAGGGAGCGTCTTCCGACATCACGCCCAGAAGTCCTCGCCGCCGCAGTGACGGATCACGGTCTGGCGCAGCTCCAGCATGGCGGTGTAGGTCGGCATCATGCACACCGGCCGCGTCTCCTTCTCCAGCGAGCGCAGCAAGGTCTCGTAGTCCCGCTCCAGGCGGATGCATTTGTCGTCGATACCCGCGTACTTGATGCGCACGCGCATATCCTCCGCCCGGTCGCCGGAGACGATCACCTCGTCGAGCCTTCCTGCCAGCGCGTTCAGGCCCTCGAAGTCCGCGTCCCAGATCCAGGAGATGTCCCGCCCGTCGGCGGCCCGGTCGTTGAGGCAGATCACGAGGACGAACTTCTCCTTCATGGTCTGCAGGTACTCGATCACCTGATTGCAGCCGGCGGGGTTCTTGACCAGCATCATCTGCGTGCCCCCGGCCAGATCGAAGCGCTCCATCCGGCCGAAGCCGCAGCGGAAGCGCGCAAGCGCGTCGGCCGCCGCTCTGGCGTTCACTCCCATCTCCGCCGCCGCTGCGAGCGCGCCGGCGGCGTTGTAGACATTGTACATGGCGGGCAGATTCACGCTGACCAGCATCTGCTCGCCTCTTACATCCATCAAAAGCTCGCTGCCGTCGGGCCGCTGTTCCACGACGTCGATCACCGCATAATCCGCCCGGTGCCGCCGATACCCGCACTTCGGGCAGCGGAAGCCGCCCAGATGGCCGTAGCTGACATAGTCGTACTCATACTCGGTCTTGCAGCGGATGCAGTGCGTCGCGTCGGAGAGCTCGGGCTTCGGCCGGGAGGGGGCAGCGCCTGCCTCGATGCCGAACCAGCGCACCTCGTTCGGCAGGTCTCCCGCGAGCGAGGCGGTAAGCGAACAGTCCGCGTTGAGGCAGAGCGTCGCCTCCGGCACGCTGCGCAGCGCCTCGCGAATGTTCTCCAGCGTGTGTGTCACCTCGCCGTAACGGTCGAGCTGATCGCGAAAGAGATTCGTCACCACGACGACTCTGGGCCTCAGTTGCGGGAAGACTGTGACCGCCGCCGCCTCATCGCACTCGATGACGGCGTATTCTTTTCTGACCCTGCCGAAGAGCGTGCTGTTCATCACGAACTCCGTGGTGATGCCGTCGATCATGTTCGCGCCGGAGCGGTTGGTCAGGTATGCCAGCCCCTGTCCCGCAAAGGCCTCCTCGATCATGCGTGCGCTGGTGGTCTTGCCGTTGGTGCCGGTGATGGCGACAGTCTTGACCTGCCGCGCAAGCATCCCCAGCAGGCCCGGGCAGAGCTTCAGCGCCGCGCGCCCCGGCATGGCCGTACCGCCGCGGTGCAGCACGCGGGACGCGAAGCGCAGCAGCTTGCAGAGCAATATCGCAAAAAAAGCGCGGATCTTCATACAAAGGCTCCTGTATTTCCGGATGCGCGGCTGATATGCCGCTGATTGAATATTATAGCATATGCTTCCCGTTCGCGCAATAATGACCATCGGATGGCGAAATCAATCGAGGATTCGATTGATTTCGCCGCCAAACGACAAGTTTGGCAGCGAATGATCCTTTGAATCATTCGCCCGATGCTCATTGCAATGAATATATGGCAAAACAGCCATGCTGTTTTGCTGCGCCGCAAAGCGGCGCGGCGAAAAGCTCTTTGGCTTTTCGCCATCCTATAGTCATTATAACGCCGTGACCGCTGGCAAAGCGTCTCTTTCCCGTATTGACTGACCGGCCTCTTATGATATAATTGTCCTGCAGTTCAATCAACTTTCTGCCTCAGCAGCGGCAGCGTGAAAGGACAAGGCCATGAAGAATGCAAAGATCATTCTGGATCAGGACTACCGCATCGGTCTCATCGACAAGCGGATCTACGGCTCCTTCATTGAGCACCTCGGCCGCGCGGTCTACGGCGGCATCTACGAGCCCGGCCACCCGCTGGCGGACGAGCTGGGCTTCCGGACGGACGTGATGGACGCGGTGCGGCGTCTGGGCGTGCCTCTGGTGCGCTACCCCGGCGGCAACTTTGTCTCCGGCTTTCACTGGGAGGACAGCGTCGGCCCGGTGGAGAAGCGCCCGAAGCGCCTCGATCTGGCCTGGTTCACCACCGAGACCAACGAGGTCGGCCTGCACGAGTTTGCCGCCTGGTGTGAAAAGGCCGGCAGCGAGCTCATGTACGCGATCAACCTCGGCACGCGCGGCCCGGAGCAGGCGCGCGACATCGTCGAGTACGCCAACCACCCCGGCAACAGCAAGTTCTCCGACATGCGCATCGCCAACGGGCGGAAGGATCCGCTCGGCATCAAGCTCTGGTGTCTCGGCAACGAGATGGACGGCCCCTGGCAGATGGGCCAGAAGACGGCCTACGAGTACGGGCGCGTCGCCAACGAGGCGGCGAAGATGATGAAGTGGGTCGACCCGAGCATTGAGCTCGTCGCCTGCGGCTCCTCCGGCACCGGCATGCCGACCTTCGGCGACTGGGAGCTGCAGATGCTCAACGAGTGCTATGAGAACATCGACTACGTCTCGCTCCATCGCTATTACGGCAATCCCACCGGCGACACGGCCGGCTTCCTCGCCCGGACGATGGACATGGACGACTTCATCAAGTGCGTCTCCTCCATCTGCGACGCCGTCAAGGGCAAAAAGCACAGCAAAAAGCAGGTCAACCTCTCCTTCGATGAATGGAACGTCTGGTATCACTCCAACGAGCAGGACCAGGAGGTCTGGAAGCGCGAGAAATGGGACCGCGCCCTGCCGCTGCTGGAGGATGTGTACAACTTCGAGGACGCGCTGCTGGTCGGCTCCATGCTCATCACGCTGCTGCGAAACGCCGACCGCGTGAAGGTCGCCTGCCTTGCGCAGCTGGTGAACGTCATCGCGCCGATCATGACGCGCAACGGCGGCGGCTGCTGGGCGCAGACGATCTACTATCCCTTCATGCACGCCTCGAAATACGGCCGCGGGACCTCCCTGCGTGCGATCGTCAGCTCGCCTGTCTACGACTGCTCGGACTACGAGGGCGTCCCGACGCTCGACGCCGCCGCGACGCTCGCGGACGACGGGAGCCTCAGCGTCTTCTGCGTCAACCGCGATCTCAGCGAGCCCTGTCTGCTGGATCTGGACCTCCGCTCTTTCGGCAAGATGAAGATGAGCGAGCACCTGCTGCTGCACCACGACGACGTCAAGGCCGTCAACACCGAGGAGCAGCCCGACAATGTCGTCCCGGTCAGCATCCCCGTGACGCCCGCCGAAGGCGAGCGCGCGCAGATCGTTCTCCCCCCGCTGAGCTGGAACGTGCTGCGCTTCGGCAAGGAATGAGCCCCATCCGGTCTCCTCTCCGCCGAAAACAGAAAAACACCTCGGGCAGCTGAACGTGAAGCTGCCCGAGGTGTTTTTCTGTCATGAACAGGGCAAGGCGGCCTGCCGGTGTGCGCCGGTCAATGCTGGGATACGGTGAAGAGCGAATAGAAATAGCCTTTGCGCTCCATCAGCTCATCGAAGCTGCCCTGCTCGGAGACCGCGCCGTTTTTCAGGGCAAACAGGCCGCTGCAGCGGCGCAGGATGTTCTCGTCCAGATCGTGGGTGACGAGCACGCGGGTGAAGCCGTCCAGCTTCAAAATCGCGTCCAGTACCTCAAAGCTGGTCTCGGCGTCGAGTGAGGCCGTCGCCTCGTCGACGAAGAGCACGGGCGTCTTGCGCAGCAGCGCCCTCGCGATGGAGATCCGCTGCCGCTCGCCGCCGGAGAGCCCGGAGCCGTTCTCGCCGCAGAGATAGTCCGGCCCTTTTTCATCGATGAGCTTTTTCAGCCCGGACAGCCGCACGGCGCGGTCGATCTCTTCCTCCGGGAACTCAGAGAACATGGTGATGTTATCACGGATCGTGCTGTTGAAAACAAAGACGTTCTGCTGGATGATGGATACCAGATCGTAAAGCGAGCCCGTGGAGACGGTTTTGAGCTCTTTCCCGTCATAGAGGATCTCGCCCTGATAATTCTTTGAGGACGCCATCAGCAGATTCAAAATCGTCGATTTGCCGCTGCCGGAGCCGCCTACCAGCGCGTAGCAGCCGCCGGCGCGCAGCTCCATATCCACGTCGGACAGCACCGGTTTTCCTTCCTCATAGGCAAATGCAAGATCCCTGAGCGAAATGCCCTCGCTGAGCTGCGGCGCGATCTGCTCGCCCTCATCGGGAACGTTTTTATTCAGCGCATCCGCCAGCTTGTCGATCAGCCCGAAGGAGGCCTTTGTCCCTGCGAAGAACTCCGGGAACGCCTGGATCGGCCCCAGCACGTAGTTGAGAAGCTGCACGAATACGATGGCGGTACCGGCCGTGATGCCTCTGCCGGAGAGCGCCAGCGCGGCGGCGACGAAGAACACGCCGATCTGCAGGATCCCACCGGCGATGCTGGAGGCATAGAACACAAGCACCCTCACCTTCGTTCGCTTTTTCGAGGCCTCCGCTACGCCCGCGTTGCTGTGATCGTGTAAATCGGAAATGCTTTTCTCCGCCTTAAAGCTCTTGATCACCGAAAAGCCCGTGAGCGCGTCCTTCAGCATTCCGGTGTAGCGCTCCTTCTGATCGGAGACGTTCTTTTCCGCCCTTGCCGCCTTGTCTCCCAGAACCACGGAGACGATGATGGGCAGCAGGGAGAAGCCGATGGCGATCAGCGTCAAAAGCGGGCTGCACCAGATCATGAGCCCCAGCGCGCCGATAAATGCAATGCCGACCTGAACGATATTCTGCAGCTTCCCGATGAAGTCCGTTTCGATCGTGTTCACGTCGTTGGAAAGGGCGGAGAGATAGAGCGAGCTGTTCTCGCCGGAGAAGGCCTGGATCCCTTTTTCCATGAGCCGGTCAAAGACATATTCCCGATACTGCCTCATCGCCTTTGCGCGGAACTCGGAGAGAAAAGCATGGTCGAGCACTCCCCCCAGCAGAAACACCGCGAAAGCGCCTCCCGTGATGATCAGAAGCGTACCGAAGCCGTAGGGGCATTCTCCGGAGATCAAATCGGCGACCTCCTTGATGAGCCATGAGATCACCAGCTCCGCCGCGGCGACCAGCAGAGCGGCGAGCACGGTCATCGCCAAATTGAATTTGTTATTCCGGAACAGTTCCCTGATGAATGGGCGGCGAAGCGCCTTGATTTCTTTTTTGGTCATGATGCTTTGACTCCTCGTCCATTATATCTGTGATTTTATTGTTCTTCGGCGATTTCGCTCCAAAGAGCGGAAAACGCCTCGCTGTCAAATTCGCTGACCGCGTGACGGACGGCCTCCATGGCTGTGGCCCCCATGTCATCGTGGGCGCTGGCGCCCTGGATGCGGCCGATGAAGCGGATGTCGCTCTCGTCATAGCTGGGGGCAGCGTCGAAGAACGCGGCAAGCTCTTTGGCGCTGCGCAGGGACCGGCGCGCCTCCCCCTCCTGCCCCGACATAAACTGCGGCCAGGCGAGGGTCGCCGACAGCACGGCGCTGATCTTGTCCAGGAAGTTGGGCCTGTTCTCCCTCCGCAGGCCGGAGAAAAAGTCGATCCCCAGGCGCAGGATCGCCTGGCCGGAGTCGAGGTCGCCGCGCTTGAAAAAGAAGTTGATATAGCCGATGATCGTATCGCACAGCTCGCTGACGATCTTCGCCATGGCCTCAAAAAGAAAGGGTTCCGCCTCCTCGAGGCGGTCAGCCTGGGCCAGGATGTGACCCAAATGGTGGCTGTTCATCCCCCCTGCGTTGTGGGTCTTCCACAGCTCCACGGCCTTGTCCGTCGCGTCCAG
>CAMJQX010000059.1 GCA_946408145.1 uncultured Clostridia bacterium | reverse complement strand
GAGCGGCCGCGCTACGAGAAGCTCGCAAAATGCCTCAAGGACGCGGACAACCTGGATCGCGTCCGCCTGGGCGATCTGGATCCGTCCCGCCTGCGGTATGCGGGCAGCAGGGCCCTCGCGCCCTTCGCCGAGGCGCTGTTCGAGCAGTACATGAGCTGCTGAAAAGACCCGCCGGAGGGCGGCGGTTTCGCCCCTGGGCGGAAGCGGGAAAGAAAGAGCAAAAAAAGCCTGCGCGGATCCCAAACAGGACTGGATTTGCCGAAAAGCTGTGGTATAATAACAGAGACGGAATACGGAGAATCCGACCCAGGGAGGAAGCGCAATGAAGATCACCAAGAAAAACGGCACCGTCAGCGTCTTTGACGACGAGAAGATCATCAGCAGCATCCTGCGCGCCAATGCCGAAGTCCCGGAAGAGGCGCTTTCACAGGCCGAGGCCGCGGCGATCGCGGACGAGGTCTTTGCCCGGCTGACCGATGAGAGCGAGATCATCGCGACCGCGGACGTGCGCGCATGCGTGGAGACAGTCCTCCGCGAGAGAGGCCTGGCCGAGACGGCCCGGCATTACATGGAGTACCGGAAGTAAAAAGGATCGTGTTTTCCTGCGGTACTGGAGCAGCCCCCCTGAAAAGGAGGGCTGTTCCCATACTGTGACCGGGCCGCCGAAAAACGGACACAGAGCGGGAGGAGAGGAGAAGCAAATGAAACAGTTTCCGAAGGATTTTCTCTGGGGCGCGGCCTGCGCCGCCTACCAGTGCGAGGGCGCCTGGGACGAGGACGGCAAGGGCCTGAGCATCTGGGACGAGTTCTGCCACGACCCCGGCGCGGAGAATATCAGGAACCGCGACACGGGCGACGTGGCCTGCGATACGTACCACCGCTTCCGCGAGGATATCGCCCTGATGAAGGAGCACGGCATCCGCGCCTACCGCTTCTCCGTCAGCTGGCCGCGCGTCATCCCCGACGGGGACGGCGCGGTCAACGAGGCGGGCCTGCGCTTCTATGACGAGCTGGTGGACGAGCTGCTCTTAAACGGCATCGAGCCGCTGCCCACGCTCTACCACTGGGACCTGCCCGCCGCGCTGCAGGACAAGGGCGGCTGGCTCAACCGCGACATCGTCGCGGCCTTCGGGCGCTACGCGGAGATCGTCGCGGCGCGCTTCAAGGGCCGCATCCGCCGCTTCATGACCATCAACGAGGCCCAGTGCGTCACGATCCTCGGCTACGGCAGCGGCGCGCACGCGCCGGGCTGGAAGCTCGGCGAGGAGAAGCTCGCCCGCGTGTTCCACATCCTGGCCCTCTCCCACAGCGAGGCGCAGCGGCGCATCAAGGCCGTCTGCGGCCCGGAGACGGCGGTCGGCATCGTGCCCTGCGGGCAGCTCTGCTATCCGGCGGAGGATACGCCGGAGAACCGAGAGGCCGCCTTCCGCGCGACCTTCGACCTCTCCGGCGAGCGCTGGGGCTTCACCTACAATATCCTGCTCGACAGCCTGATCCTCAAGCGCTACGACGACTCCGCCCCGGCGGCGGTGCGCCGCTTCGCGGCCACGATCCCGGCCGGGGACTGGGAGAAGATGGAGACGCCGGACTTCATCGGCGTGAACGTCTACAACGGTCAGGCTGTGGACGCCGAAGGAAAGCCGGTGCCGCACGTGCCGGGCTTCCCGCTGACCGCCTGCAAATGGCCGGTCACGCCCGAGGTCATGCACTACGGCCCGCTGAACCTCTACCGCCGCTACGGCCTGCCGCTCGTCATCACCGAGAACGGCCAGTCCTGCAACGACCGCGTATTCATGGACGGTCAGGTGCACGACCCCGACCGCATCGACTTTCTGCACCGCTACCTGCTCGAGCTGCACAAGGCCGTCGAGGAGGGCGTGCCGCTCAAGGGCTACCTCCAGTGGAGCTTTCTGGACAATTTCGAGTGGAGCCAGGGCTATGACGAGCGCTTCGGCATCGTCTATGTCGACTACGCGACGCTGCGCCGCATCCCCAAGGACTCCGCCCGCTGGTACCGCGGGGTCATCGAATCCAACGGGGCGGTCCTGTTTGAATGATCGCGCTCCGCTGCGCAACGGACGAAAAGTGAGGATACCATGCCGGACAACAGGCTTCCTTCCGATACGAACAAGGCCCTGTACGGGCGCATCGCCAGGCTGACCTGGCCCATCGTTCTGCAGAACCTGCTCAGCGCCGCGGTGACCTCGGCGGACGTCATCATGCTCAACTTCGTCGGGCAGGCGCATATCTCCGCGGTGTCGCTCGCCGGGCAGTACGCGAGCGTGCTGTTCATGGTCTACTACGGCCTCGGCACCGGCGCGACCATGCTCTGCTCCCAGTACTACGGCAAGGGCGACATGCGCGCCATCGAGGTCGTGGAGGGCATCGCCCTGCGTTTTTCGCTGCTGCTCTCGGCGCTCGCGGCGCTGGCCGCCTTCACGATCCCGCGGCAGATGATGCGCCTCTTTACGCCCGACCCGGAGCTGATCGCCATCGGCGCGGACTATCTGCGGCTGGTGGGCGTGGCCTACCTCTGCTGGGGCGTGACGGAGATCTATCTGGCGGTGCTGCGCAGCGTCGGGCGCGTGGCGATCGCGACGGCGCTCAACACCGCGGCCTTCTCGCTCAACATCCTGCTCAACGCCGTCTTCATCTTCGGCCTCTTCGGCGCGCCGCGCATGGGCGCGAAGGGCGTCGCGCTCGCGACCTCGATCAGCCGCGTGACGGAGCTGCTGCTGAGCCTGCTCGTCTCCGCGCGCAGCGGGGACGTCAAGCTCCGGCCGCGCTGCCTCTTCCTGCGCAGCAGGCCGCTCTTCCGCGATTTCCTGAAAATGGCCGTGCCCGCGCTGGTCAACGACGTGAGCTGGGGCCTGGCCTTCTCGATGTATGCGGTCATCATCGGGCAGTTCCTCGGCTCGGACATGGTGGCGGCCAATTCCTTCGTCTCGCAGGTGCGCAGCTTCGCGACGGTGCTGTGCTTCAGCCTCGCCAGCGGCGGCGGCATCCTGCTCGGGCACCTGATCGGCGACGACCGCATGGAGGAGGCCGACCGCGCGGCGAGCGCCGTCATGCGCCTGACCGTGCTCGCCGGCCTGATCGGCGGCGTGCTGATCCTGCTGACGATGCGCCCGGTGCTCGCCTTCGCGCGCCTGACCGAGGCCGGCAAGGGCTATCTGCGCGTGATGCTGCTCATCAACTCCTACTACGTGATGGGCGCGGCGGTGAACACCTCGCTGATCGCGGGCGTCTTCCGCGCCGGGGGCGACAGCCGCTTCGGCATGATCTGCGACACGATCGACATGTGGTGCTACGCGGTGCCGCTGGGCTTCTTCGCGGCGGGCGTGCTGAAGCTGCCGCCGCTGTGGGTCTATTTCCTGCTGTGCACCGACGAGTTCGTCAAGTGGCCCTGGGTCATCGGCCACTACAGGAGCAAAAAGTGGCTGAAAAACATCACGCGCGACGATCTGCAGCTCGAATGAGCGGGGGCGCGTACGCAAGGAAGCCGGGATATCCGCTGAGCAACAGCGGGTTGCTTGCCGGTCCGACGGCGCTGTGTTAGGATACAGTCACCAGAACAAAACGGGAGGTAAGATCATGGACAGCTGGGAAATCCTGAAGAATCTGCGCGAGCAGCATCATCTGACGCAGGAGCAGATGGCCGAGCGCCTGCTGGTGACGCGGCAGGCGGTCAGCCGCTGGGAGACCGGAGAGACGCAGCCGAACACCGACACGCTCAGGCTGCTGTCCCGGGAATTCGGCGTGTCGATCAACACCCTGCTCGGCTCGCCCAGAGTGCTTGTCTGCCAGTGCTGCGGCATGCCGCTGAGCGAGGACGGCATGATCAGCCGGGAGCCGGACGGGAGCTTCAACGAGGACTACTGCATGTGGTGCTACACGGGCGGGCGCTTCGTCTACGAGACGAAGGATTCCCTGCTCGACTTCCTGCTGGCCCACACGCCGAACACCGGCAATCAGCCGGAGGCGGAGCGCCGCAGGAGCTACGACGCCTATCTCTCCGAGCTGAAGCATTGGAAGAAAGCCTGAGCGGCGCGGACAAAAGAACAAAAGAGCTGACGGATCAACGATCCGCCAGCTCTTTTGCTGTCTTATTTGATTTACCGGCCGCCGGTTTTCGCGCGTTTGAGCGCGGATACCCGCGCGTCGACGCTCGCGCGGAACTGCTCGTCCGTCATCGAGGGGTCGCGCGTGGAGAGCCAGAGCCCGCAGGGGAGCTCCTCACACTCTGCGCAGGTGGCAAAGCGGTGCTTCCCGGAGCAGCAGGCGTAGATCGGACAGGCCTTCCCCGCCGGGGCGTGGAACACCTTCCCGCAGGCCGCATTGCAGCCGGCGCAGGTCTCCCCGCGCAGCGGACAGGCCGCGCAGTCCGTCCCGCATACACTGAGCCCAAGGAGCTCCCGCTGCGTCTTTTTGTTGAAGCCGCGCAGCACCAGCAGATACGAGCGATCCAGCCAGTGCCGCAGCAGCTCGTCCGGGACGGCCCCGTCCGCGAGGACGGAGTTCCAGTGCTGCTTGTTGCTGTAGTAGCCGGGGATGACGTCGGGGTACTGCTGCCGCATGAGCTCGCCCTCAAGCGGCTCGAGCTTGAGGTTGATGTAGACGGGCTTGTCCCGATCGTCGAGCAGGATCGCGGCGAACATCTTTCCGCCGATGTGGTAGCGGATCCAGTTCCACTCCGGCTGCAGATCCTTCGTCACGCCGCGCTTGGCCAGCAGGTATTCGTCGATCCAGGGGTATTTCATCTCATTCTCCTTTCCCGTTCGCCGCGATCGGCAGTCGGATCACAGTCTTGCGTTTCTCCGGCGCGGTCCCGATCAGCCTGCTCCCGCCCCGCCGGAGGATCGCCGTCCCTTCCTGCGTCTGAGGCCCGGGATATTGGCGATGATCGTGCCGACGGTCAGCACCAGCAGGATCATCGTGATCGGACGCCCGAAGAGCCCGACGAGGGGATTCGGCGCGGTGGAGGCGAGGGAGACGGCACGGCGGAAGTTCGCATCCATCATGCCGCCGAGCACGAGGCCGAGCGTGACGGGGGCTGCGCTGTAGCCGCGGCTGCGCAGCAGGAAGCCCAGCACGCCGAAGAAGAGCATCATGCCGACGTCAAAGATACGCTTGCCGCAGGCGTAGGAGCCGATCACACACAGGACCGTGACGATCGGCAGCAGGATGCGCCGGGGCACGCTGACGACCCGGCTGATGCGCGGGGCGGCCAGCAGGCCGAGCAGCAGCAGGAACACGCAGCCGAGCAGGCCGCCCGCCAGAATGGCGCAGAAGCTCTCGGCGCCGGTCATCAAAAAGGTGGGGCCGGGCTGCAGGCCGTGGATCGTGAACACGGAGAGAATGATCGCGGTGACCGCGTCGCCGGGGATGCCGAGGGTCAGCATCGGGATCAGCGCGCCGCCGATGCAGGCGTTGTTCGCGCTCTCGGAGGCGACGATGCCCTCCACGGCGCCCTCGCCGAAGGGGCGGCTGGGCTTCCTGACGATGCGCCGGGCCTCGCCGTAGGCGAGAAAAGCCGCGACCGGGCTGCCCGCGCCGGGCAGGGCGCCGACGAAAGTGCCGATCGCGCAGTAGTACAGTGAGCGCGGGAATTCCTTCAGCACGCTTCGGAGCGGAATACCTTCCCGCCGGATGCCGCTGAGCTCGCCGTCCGCGGCGCCTTCGGCCACGGCGGAGAGCACCTCGGCAAAGCCGAACAGACCGACCAGTGCGGGCACGGTGGCGACGCCTGCGTTCAGCCCCTCGATGCCGAAGGTGAGGCGCGGCGTGCCGACGACGCTGTCAAGGCCGATCAGGGCCAGAAAGACGCCGAGCAGCGCGCTGACCAGGCCCTTGGAAAAGCTCTCTGCGGTAAGGCTCCCGACAGTGGTGAGGCCGAAGAGCGCCAGCAGAAAGTAATCCATCGGCTGGAACTGCAGCGCGAGAGCCGTGACCGGCTTTGCCAGCAGGCCCAGCGCGATCAGACCGAAGACGCTGCCGACGAAGGAGTAGACCGTGGCGTAGAGCAGGGCCTTGTAGGCCTCGCCGCGCTTGGCCATCGGATACCCGTCGAGCGTGGTGACGACGCTGGAGGGCGCGCCGGGGATGTTGATGAGGATCGCGGAAAGCGCGCCGGAAAAGACGCCGACGACATAGACGCCCATGATGGCCGCCAGCGCATTGCTGGTCTTCCAGGTATAGGTGATGGAGACGAGCAGCGCCGTCGCCATCGAGACGGACAGGCCGGGGATCGCGCCGACGAAAAGACCGGCGACGGAGCCCGCCAGGCACAGCAGGACAAAGCGGGGATCGGCAAAATACGGGAGCATCCCGGTGATCAAAGCCATCTCTCTCCTCCCGGCCTCAGGGCAGCCGCACGCCCAGGCCGAGGCCGAAGAGCGCGTACAGCACGAGCGGCATAACGATCGAAACGGCGGCGATCATCCACGGGCGGCGCTCTCCCAAAAACCAGATCATCGCCGCCAGGAAGAGCATCGAGGCGGGGAGGAAGCGGATGAGGGAGATGAGCGCGCAGTAAGCCGCGCTCATCAGCACGACGATCAGCACGTTCCGGAGCTTGCGCGGAGCGGGCTTTGCCTGCGCGGCGTCTTCGCGCGCCCGGCCCCGCTCGCCGAGACCCTCCCCGAAGAGGGAGAGGGAGAGCAGGATCGCGAACACGGACAGCAGCAGCGGGAAGAGATAGGGCGAGAGGATCCAGCGGGTCTGCACCGCAGCGCTGCGGAAGCGGATCAGACTGTAGATCCCGAGCGCCAGCCCCAGCAGAAAAACGGCGATGCTGTCCTGTATGCTTTTGTTTTTCAGATGATCGCGCATGGAAGCATCTCCCTGCAGCCGGAGCTGCGTCTTATGGTGAAGGCCTCTCCCGCCTCAGGACTGAGGGCGGGCGATGCCGAAGTCCTCGGGGCTGAACTGGGTCGCGCCGGCGTCGGCCATCAGCCAGCAGACGGTGGACTCCCAGTCGGCGTAAAAGGCCCGGATTTCCTCGACGGTTTTGTACTTCTCATACAGCTTGTCGATGCTGTTGCTCTCCATGAAGGAGACGAAGTCGGGATCCCGGAAAGCCTCCTCGCAGGCGCTGCGGAGCATGGCCTGCACGTCATCCGGCACGCCCTTGACGACCACGAGGCTCAGCGGGGTATAGGGGATGGAGAGCAGCGCCTCGCTGCCTTCCATATACTCGCTCAGGGCGGGAACGTCCGGGTACTTCTCCATGCGCTCGGGCGCGCAGACGGTCAGGAGCCTGAGCTCGCCCGCCTCGATATAGTTTGCGACGGTGGAGAAATTCGCGTTGGTGAAGACGACCTGCCCGCCCATCACGGCGACAATGCCGTCGGAACCGGAGGAATAGGCGGTCAGCGCGGGATAGTAGCCGAAGCGGTTCATGATCAGGGCCTGGACATGGCCGGAGCCGCCCGGGCCGGTGTAGGCCATCTGGATGGTGTTGGGCCTGGCTTCGATGTCGGCCAGCAGCTCCTCGATCGTGTTGTAAGGGGAGTCCTTCGCGACGACGATGACCTTCGGGTCGTTGGCGACAGCATAGATGGGGCTGAAATCGGCATAGCTCATCTCGCTGATGCCCATGACGCGCTGCGTGCCGAGGCTGTCGGCGGTGAAGAGCAGCATGGAGCCGTCCTTCGGGCCGTCGAACGCCGTCCTGCAGCCGAGGGAGCCGGAAGCGCCGGGCTGGTTCTCCACGACGACGGAGACGCCGAGGGCCCTGCTCAGCGCGGCGGCGAGCTGACGGCCGACGAGGTCGGTGGTGCCGCCGGCGCCGTAGGGGACGATCATCGTGACGGTCTTGAAGGGATAGCGCCCGGCTCCGTCGGCGGGAGCGGAGCCGGCGGCGCCGCAGGCGGAGAGCGCGAGGAGCAGGCAGACGGCGAGAAGCAGCGCGGTAAGCTTTTTCATAGGTACGGTATCCTTTGTTGTATCGTTTCGGATCGTTATCATGGAACGGAGGGAATTGCCCCCCGGTGATCGCGCTATTAAAATAACCGATAGCACTCTGCATGTCAATCGCTTTTTCCGGGAGCGCGGCGCAGCGACGGCGAGGTTTTCCGGCTTTCCGTGAGCTTTTCAACAGAGAGTGTTCCCTGCGATGACATGGCGAGAGCGGATCATGGATGAATGACGGCGGAACGCCGCAAAGCGTTCCGCCGTCATATCGTCATGATTTTAAGGGAAAACAAATACCGGCTCAGTACGGATACACCCGGTCGATATGCTCCGTCCAGGGATTCGCTTCGCAGCCGAACGATCTCATCTTTCTCCTCCTTTTAAGGTGCGCTCTCCCGTCTCCCCTCAGGGGCGGGAGAGCGCATTGCTGTATGTCGGCGCCTCTCCTCGGCGCTCGTCTCTCCTAGGCGCTAAGCGCTCGCCTCTCCTCGGCGCTCATCTCCTAGGCACTAAGCACTAGGCGCTCGGCGCTCGGCGGATCGTGCGATGCAAAAATAGGGTGGACAATTCACGAATAA
>CAMJQX010000058.1 GCA_946408145.1 uncultured Clostridia bacterium | reverse complement strand
CCCGCGCGCACGATCTCCGGCACCACATCCGTTCTGGCCCTGAGCACGATGCTCAGCGGCCCCGGCCAGAAACGCGCGGCCAGTGCCTTCGCCGCCTCCGGCACGTCCTCGCAGTATTTGTCCATCTCCCCGGCGTCGGGGACCATCAGCGCGAGCGGCTTCACCTCCGGGCGGCCCTTGACCTCGTAGATCCGCCGCACGGCCGCCTCGTCCAGTCCGTTTCCGGCGAGGCCGTAGACCGTCTCCGTCGGCACGCCGACAAGGCCGCCGCGGCGGATGATCTCCGCGGCAGTGTTCAGATCGTCTCGAATGATAATGGTTTCCATTCAGTTCTCCGTCTGGGCGGCCAGCTTTGCCGCCTGATCCGCCGTCACCAGCGCGTCGATCAGCGGGTCGAGCTCGCCGTTGATGATGCGGTCGATGTTGAAGCTGCGCCCGTCCCCGCTCAGGCGGTGGTCGGTCACGCGGTTCTGCGGAAAATTATAGGTGCGGATGCGCTCGCTCCTGTCGCCGGAGCCGATCTGGCTTTTGCGCTCGGCGGCGACGGCGGCGTTCTGCTTCGCCTGCTCTTGCTCGTAGAGCTTTGCGCGCAGGATCTGCATGGCGCGGTCCTTGTTCTTGTATTGGCTGCGCTCATCCTGGCACTCCACCACCAGCCCCGTGGGCAGATGCGTGATGCGGATGGCGCTCTCGGTCTTGTTGACGTGCTGGCCGCCCGCGCCGGAGGAGCGGTAGGTGTCGATCTTGAGATCGTTGAGGTCGAGCTTGAAGTCCACCTCTTCGATCTCGGGCAGCACCGCGACAGTGGCGGCGGAGGTATGGATGCGGCCGCCGGACTCCGTCACCGGCACGCGCTGGACGCGGTGCCCGCCCGCCTCGAACTTGAGGCGGGACCATGCGCCCTCGCCTTCGACGACGAAGCTGATCTCCTTGATGCCGCCGAGCTCGGTCTCGCTGATATTCGCGATCTCGACCCGCCAGCCCTTGGATTCGGCGTACATGCAATACATGCGGTAGAGGTCGGCCGCGAAGAGCATGCCCTCCTCCCCGCCGACGCCGCCGCGGATCTCCATGATGACGTTTTTGCTGTCGTTGGGATCCTTCGGCAGCAGCAGGATGCGGATCTCATGCTCCAGCCGCGCAAGCTCGCTTTTGGCGCTCTGAAATTCCTCCTGCGCGAGCTCGCGCATCTCGGGGTCGTTCATCAGCTCTCGCGCGCCTTCCAGATCGGATCCGGCCTTTTCATAGGCGGCGTAGGCCTCCGCCAGCGGGCGCAGCTCGCGCGCTTCACGGTCGCAGCGGGCGTAGAGCGCCGGATCGGAATAGGTCTCCGGCTCCTCCATGCGGCGAAGCAGCTCCTCATATTGGTTTTTGACGCGTCTGAGCCTGTCGAACATACGCTACTCTCCACAAATGAAACTGCTGTATTATATCACGCGGCGGGCGGTATTGCAAACAGGGAATGCCTGCTCAAGCCTCAAGGATGCGCGGGCCGATCCGCCAGTCCGCGCCGGGGCGGCGCTCCTCCAGACTCGTATAGGAGAGGACGTAAAAATCGTGGGCGTCGGCGCCGAGCGTGAAAAGGCGCTCCTGCTCTCTCCCGAGCTCCCGGACCGAGGCGGGCTTCGTCACAAAGGGCAGCGCCGCCTTCGCGCCGCGCTCGCGCAGAATCTCGCGCCCCTTGTCGTTCGCGGCCAAAACGCGGGCATAGGGCGGCGTGCCCTCCGCCATCCCGGCCTGCACGCCGAGGCAGGCGCAGAGGCAGAGACGGCGGATGCGCGCAAGAGGATAGCGCTTGGTGCGGGCCGCGGCAAGGACGCCGTCATAGCTCGCCTCGCGCCGGACGGCCTGATAGATCCGCGTGCCGAGGCCTTCGCCCGCGTCTGGCAGGCGGTTGTAGTACGCCTCGTCAAACAGGCGCAGGCGGCTGAGGATCGCGGTCTCCAGCACGGAGCGGTCGCGAAGCTCACGCCCGAGACGACGCTCATTCTCGTAGACCTTCAGCGCCTGCGCCGGCACCTCGCCCCGGATGCTGCCGCCGCGGTTGAGGAAACCGCGCAGTTCGGACGCAGAGCGCTTTCCGGGAACGCCCTCGCCGTCGTGCCCGCTCCCCACGCGGCGGATCGCGAAGGGCTCCATCTCGAGGTGCAGATCATAGATTGCCTTGATGTACTCGACGCCGAGGATGTTGTTGGGCTGGGCCAGCCGCCTGCCTGCGTCGCCCAGGCGCTTCTCCATGACCATCTGCCGGGCGGCGGCATAGGAGAGATTCGGGAAATCGGCCAGGAGCGCGCGGATCTCGTTCTGCGTCTCCGGCTGGAGCAGGGCCTGCGCGAGCGCGTCCAGCTCCGCTGTCTCCCCCGTCTCGCTGCCGAAGGCCAGATGCTGCGCGCCGATGCTGCCGAGCAAACCGACCGCGCCGCGCGCAAAGCCCTCCGCCGACGCAAGGCACCAGGGCAGCGGCAGCTCGATCACCAGATCCGCCCCGCAGCGGCAGGCGGCCTCGGCGCGGGCGTACTTGGAATACACCGCCGGTTCCCCGCGCTGCACGAAGTCCCCGGACATGACGCAGACCACGCCCTCGTCCGCGCCGAGCTCCTGCATGGCGCGCGTGATATGATAGGCGTGGCCGTTATGAAACGGATTGTATTCGCAGACGATCCCGATCATCGCAGATTCCCCCGAAAAAGGCTTGCTTTTTTCCCGTTTTGTATTACAATATCTTTGTGTCTATTCTATCTAATTTCGTGAATCATTACAAGAGAAAGGAAACAAATACATGAAAATTCTTGTCATCAACGCAGGCAGCTCCTCCCTCAAGTATCAGCTGATCGACATGGAGACCGAGCAGGTCATGGCCAAGGGTCTCTGCGAGCGCATCGGCATCGACGGCCACCTGAAGCACACGCCTCTTGTGGAGGGCAAAACGGTCTTTGATGAAGACGTCGCCATGCCCACCCATTCCGAGGCGATTGCCGCTGTCATTGACAAGCTCACCAGCCCGCAGTACGGCGTTGTCAACTCCATGAAGGAGATCGACGCCGTCGGTCACCGCGTCGTCCACGGCGGCGAGAAGTTTGCCTCCTCCGTGCTCATCGACGACGACGTGATGAAGGCCATCGAGGAGTGCACGCCCTTCGCCCCGCTGCACAATCCCGCGAACATCACCGGCATCAACGCCTGCCGCGCCGTCATGGGCAAGGTCCCGATGGTCGCCGTGTTCGACACCGCCTTCCACCAGACCATGCCCGGCAAGGCCTATATGTACGCCCTCCCTTATCAGTACTATCTCTCCAACGGCATCCGCCGCTACGGCTTCCACGGCACCTCCCACCGCTATGTCTCCGGCCGCTGCGCCGAGCTCATGGGCAAGCCCATCGAAGAGCTCAAGATCATCACCTGCCACATGGGCAACGGCTCCTCCATCGCCGCGATCGACCACGGCAAGTGCGTGGACACCTCCATGGGCTTCACTCCGCTGGTCGGCCTGCCGATGGGCACCCGCTGCGGCGATCTCGACGCGGGCATCATCCAGTTCCTCATGAACAAATACGGCTACAGCATCGACGAGATGCTGAACATCCTCAACAAGAAGTCCGGCGTGCTGGGCGTCTCCGGCGTCAGCTCCGACTTCCGCGATCTGGACAAGGCCGCCTCCGAGGGCAACGAGCGCGCGCAGCTCGCCCTTGACATGTTCCACTACTGGGTCGCCAAGGTCGCCGGCTCCTATGTCGCCGCCATGAACGGCGTGGACGCGATCGTCTTCACCGCGGGCGTCGGCGAGAACAGCAAGGCCACCCGCGCCGCCATCGCCTCCTACTTCGGCTATCTCGGCGTCAAGATCGACGACGCCGCCAACTCCAAGCGCGGCGAGGATATCATGATCTCCACGCCCGATTCCAAGGTCAAGGTCTTCGTCATCCCCACGAACGAAGAGCTCGTCATCGCCCGCGACACCCGCGACATCGTCGGCTGATATTTCCAAGTCATCAACGAAAAAGAACGGCACATCGTGCCGTTCTTTTTCGTTATTTCAAGTATACTGCGTTACGCCCCGGGCACATCCATGTCCAGATAGGTCTCCACGATGTCGAGGATCGTGTCGTCCTTGAGTATGATGGAGATCTCGATGCGGCGGTTGGCAGCGCGCCCTTCGTCCGTGTCGTTCGAGGCGACGGGACGCGTCTCGCCGTAGCCCGCGGCGCAGAAATAGCTCGCATAGCGGCTGAGCTTCCCGCCCTGCTGTGTCAGCAGGTAGCCGAGCACGGCATTCGCGCGGTCGGTGGACAGGTCGCGGTTGAGCTCGTCCGAGCCGGTACTGTCCGTGTGGCCGGAGATCACGATGCTGTCGACATACTTGATGTTCTCCGGATCGGCCAGAAAGCTGTCGAACACGTCGATCAGCTGATTGAGCGTCGGGTAGGCCTCAGGCTTGACATAGGACTTCCCCTGGTCGAAGAAGACTCCCTCGTTGAGCACGATGTTGCCGTTCTCCCCGATCGAGACCTTGGCCGCGTCGCCCATGACGCGGACAACGCTGTCGCGGATCTGTTCCAGGATCGAGAGCCGCAGCACCGCGATGGTCTGCATCTGCCCGCGCATGGCGAGCAGCTCCTCCGTGGCGGCCTTGAGATATTCGTCCTGCTCCCCGATCAGCGCCTTCTGGTCCGAAAGAAGCTTCTCCTGCGCGGCCAAATCCTCCTGTTGCTGCGTGAGCGTGAGCTTCGCGGCGTCAAGGTCGACGGTGATCTTGCTGAGCTCGCTCTCAGCCTCTTCCACCTGACCGAGCGTGACGATCAGCTTGTCCTGCGTGTCTGTCAGCTCGAGCTGCGTTTCCGACAGCGCGGTGCGCGTGCCGGCCAGTTCCTCCAGGGTCGATGCGAGCTTATCCTGCGTATCGCGCAGATCGTTGCCGGTGATCAGATTCTGGATGTAACTGAGCAGCATCAGGAAGAACAGGATCAGCGCCACGGCCGACATCATGTCCGCATAGGAGGGCCAGAAGCCCTGCTCCCCCTCGTGGGAGCGAACCATGGCGTCGCTGCGTCTGTGGACCTGTCTTCTCATTGCTGACCTCCCTGGAGACGGCGGTTGATCTCCCGCAGCGCACTGGACAGATCGCGCACGGCCAGATCCATGCGCTCGACGCTGCCGCGCAGGTTGTAGTCCACCTCAGAGAAATCGTGCACGCCGTTGTTGAAGGTGGCGACCGTCTTGTCGAAGGCCGCGATCGCGTCTCTGCCGGTGTCCATGGACTTGGCGAAGCTGACGGCCGAGGCGCGCGTGGAGGCGACATAGGCCTCGCCCGCGTTGTAGAGGGTCTGCCTGACGTCTTCTGCGGCTTCCTTCATCCCGTCCACCAGACGGGCGACCAGATCGGCGTCGTCCTTCGGCAGCTCGGTCTTGAGCGTGGGGGCGATCTCATTGTCCAGCCACATCTCCAGGCGGGACTCCAGCCTCTCGCGCTCGGCCTGCGGATTGAAGATCGTGCGCAGCACGGTCAGCACGATGGAGCAGCCCGCGCCCGCAAGCGAGGTGTAGAAGGCCACGCCCATGCCGCCCAGCGCGGACATCAGCCCGCCGCCGACGCTGTCGAGCACGCTCAGCCACTGTTCGGGGTCGCTGTAGCCGATCAGCTTCGTCAGCGAGGAGACGGCCATGCTCAGGCCGAGGAAGGTGCCAAAGAGGCCGAGCGTCACAAAGAGAGAAACGGCGTTATTCAGAAAGCGCTCGCACAGCAGGAGCCCGGAAAGCCTCGAGGAGATCAGGTCCGAGATGATCGCGGGCGTGTTGACGTCCTGCCCGAACTTCT
Organism: uncultured Clostridia bacterium; assembly: GCA_946408145.1. The sequence continues at coordinate 2,770 of CAMJQX010000058.1, read as the reverse complement.
TATAGCTGTCGATATACACGCCGAGAAGCGCCGCCTTGAAGCCCTTTGCCTTCTGATCGTCCCCGCTCGCCTTGCCCGCGAGCACCTTGTAGCGCAGGAAGACGTGGAACAGCAGGATCACGGCGAGCACGAACAGGATGCCGATGATCACAATGACAACAAAGCCGCCGCGCGGCATATGTTCCAAATTGCTCATAGAAGGAACCTCCCGTTTTGGATTCAGGGATATGCGTACATTATAGCAAGTTTGACGGGAAATGACAAAACTTTCTGTAAATCTTTAAGAATTCCTAAGATTCTTCTCCGTATCCATCCTCGAAGCCCGCGCAGACGCGAAAGCAGGGAAATCCATGCAGAAATGCCGGATCCTGCCGCAAATCCTAAGTTTTCTTAACTCGCTTGAAGCGGCGGGCAAAGGATGCTACAATACAGGCAGACGGGAGGCGGAAAGGTCGAAGAGCCTCCCCACCGTTTTGAAAGACGGATCGCGATAAGGAGAAAACGGAATGAAGCTCAATATACGAACTATTATCATCTGCGCCCTGCTCATCGGCAGTCTGGCGCTCTGCGGCTGCGGCGTGCGGGGAACGCGCCCCTCGACGGCCGACACGATCAATCCGGCGCAGCAGACCGCTGACCTGTCGTCAAGCCCCGTGCCGACGGCAAGCCCTTCCTCGACGCCTGCAATCCAGGTCACGCCCGCTCCGCTGGTGACCCCGAAGCCCAGTGTGAGCCCGACGCCCGCGGTATCCGCGCAGCCTGGCACAGGCACGCAGCAGACCCCGATCCCGACAGCTGCGCCGCAGCAGACCCCGATCCCCACCGCGGCGCCCGCCGCCTCCGGCCTGCCCGTCGTGACCAAGAGCCCGACAAGCGAGACTGTCGCCCCCGGCGGCAGCTGCTGGTTCGTGGCAAAGTACAAGGACGCGATCTACGCCGAATGGCACTTTGTCAGCCCCGACGGCAAGCGTGATCTCGACTACAGCCAGGCGGCGAAGGAGTTCCCGACACTGGAGATCGTGGACGGCTATGCCAGCTCCATGCAGCTCAAGAACATCCCCTCGAGCCTCAACGGCTGGAACGTCTATTGCCGCTTCAGCAACAAGGTCGGCGCTGTTGTCACCGCAAAAGCCAGCATCACCGTGACCGGCTCCCAGCAGAACCAGACGAGCGGCGCCCCGCTCGTCACCAAGAACCCGACCGGTGAGACCGTCGCTCCCGGCGGCGCCTGTTCCTTCGTCGCCCGCTACAAGGACGCGATCTGGGCGGAGTGGCATTTCGTCAGCCCCGACGGCAGCCGCGATCTCGTGTACACGCAGGCGGCCAATGAATTCCCCGGTTTGAGCATGACCGGCGCCGATACCAGCGTCCTGAAGCTCAGCTCGATCCCGTCCGGCCTGAACGGCTGGAGCGTGTACTGCCGCTTTACCAACAACTACGGCGCCGCGAACACCACAAGAGCCGGCATCACGGTGACAGGCGGCTCCGGCGGCTCCGGCGGCCAGGCCTATATCATCCCGGACAACTCCGGCAGCACAGCGCCCGGCGGGCAGGGTTATCCTTATCCCGGCGGTTCAAGCGATCCGGGCTCTCCCTCCCCCGGCGGCTCAGGCTCCGTCGTTCCCGGCGATCCCGGAAGCCCCAATCCCAGCGGCTCCGGCACCGTTGTCCCGGGTGATCCGAGCGATCCCTACCCCGGCGGCTCCGGTTCCGGCACGCCCGGCGATCCGGGTAGTCCCGGTGTGATCATCATCGGATGAACGAAAAACAGCATGCAAAAGCCCGCTGCGAAAGCAGCGGGCTTTTCCTTTAAGTGAATTAAAAGCTGATTACTCTTCGGCCTCGGCGGGAGCTTCGCCGGTGGCCTCACCGGACTCGGAGACCTCATAGACGAGGGCGTCCTCGGCGGGCTCGGCGGCCTCTTCCTCGGTGACAACGGGGGCGGGCTCGCCCAGCGCGCGGATGGAGAGGGAGATCTTGTGCTTCTCGTCGTCGATGGCGGTGATCTTGGCGTCGACCACGTCGCCCACGGTCAGCACGTCCTCAGGCTTGCCGATGCGGCGGTTGGCGATCTGGCTGATGTGGATCAGGCCGTCGACCCCGGGCAGGACTTCGGCAAAGGCGCCGAAGGGCATGAGCTTGACGATCTTGACGGAGGCGATGTCGCCCACGCCGTACTTGTCGGTGAACATCTTCCAGGGGTTGGCGTCGGGATCCTTGTAGCCGAGGGAGATCTTGCGCTTCTCCTTGTCGAAGTTGATAACATAGACATCGACCTCATCGCCGACGGAGAGGACCTCGGAGGGCTGGTGGATGCGGCCCCAGCTCAGCTCGGACACGTGCACCATGCCGTCAATGCCGCCGATGTCGACAAAAGCGCCGTAGCTGGTCAGAGACTTGACCACGCCGTGGTACTTCTTGCCGACCTCGATCTCATTCCAGATCGCCTCGGTGCGCTCGCGGCGCTCGGCCTGGGCGACACGGCGGATGGAGCCGACCACGCGCTTGCGGGCCTTGTTGACCTCGGTGATCTTGAGGCGGACGGTCTTCTTGAGGAGCTCGGCCATGGAGGCGTCGCGAGGCAGATCGGTCTGGGAAGCGGGGACGAAAACGCGCACGCCCTTGACGGACACGACGACGCCGCCCTTGTTGTCCTCGGTGACAACGCCCTCGAGGATGGTGCCGTCTTCAACGGCGGCTTCGACGTCGGCCCATACCTTGGCAGCGTCCAGACGCTTCTTGGACAGGGTGGCAACACCCTCAACATCGT